>NZ_JARUJP010000105.1:0-300 GCF_033659955.1 Clostridium tanneri | reverse complement strand
CATTATCATATCTGTAATAAATTTTATCTTTTATTTCATGATTAGCATCTTCGGTGTATTCATAGGTTACCCTATCCCCTATTAGGTGAAACTTTGTAGTAACTCCATTTACTCTCTTATGTGTTCTGATTCCGGAATCGTTATACTTAAAGAATGCATTGATATCACTACCTATAATGGATGTTAATCTTCTTCCTTCTTCCCAGCTGTAGGTATAACCAGCATAGGTCTTAGGATTTCCTATTGTATCATAGGTTATCTCATTTTTATTATAATGTGTCAGTTTATCCTTCCAAGAAG
>NZ_JARUJP010000104.1:0-303 GCF_033659955.1 Clostridium tanneri | reverse complement strand
ATAGCTAAATCAACCATTAATGGATGGATAAAAGTTTTTGAGAAAGATTGTATCGAATGTAAAGACATGATATCTCCCAGTGTACATGAAGAGCTTAAGAGATTAAAGAAACTTACTGCTGAGCTTGAAAAGGAGAATGCATTTCTAAAAAAGGCGGCAGCCTTCTTCGCCAAGGAAATAGACAGTTAGTATATAAATTCATTGATTTAAATCAGGCTAAATTTGGTGTGAGATGGCTTCTTAGACGCTTTGGAATATCTCCTAATGCTTATTATAACTACTTAAAGCAAAGGCGAAAGCCCT
>NZ_JARUJP010000103.1:0-334 GCF_033659955.1 Clostridium tanneri | reverse complement strand
GATGGAGCTGTCGCACTAAAAATAGTGCGACAGCTTTTCGCATAAAAAAATAAATCTCCCACTCGGAAGAGTGGAAGATTTATAGTAAAATTAACGTATGGCAAAATACATTAATTTACACAAAAATTATACTTCAAATCGTGGAAATTATCAATTAAAACTTCCACTAAATATTGAGTACATGATTTCCAATAATGATTCGGTGCGTTTGCTAAGTCAGTTTGTAGAGGAGATGGATTTAACAGATTTATACTCGACTTATTCCCGATTAAGGGAAAATCAGGCTACGCCTCGTCAGATGCTGAAGGTTGTACTTTATTCTTACATGAATCAC
>NZ_JARUJP010000102.1:0-334 GCF_033659955.1 Clostridium tanneri | reverse complement strand
CCTTCCATCTGTAGTAGAAGTAACATTAGAAGATGGAAGTACTGTAAATGCAAATGTAACCTGGGATACATCAAGCTATAATGGAAGTACAGCAGGAACATATACACTAACAGGAACGATAGTAAATCCAACGAACGTAACAAACACAGGAAGTAAGACTGCGTCAATGAAGGTAACAGTGCAGGCAGCAGTACCTGTAACAAAGAACATAAGTTCAGTAGGAACAATAGAAGATAAAACAGTAGCAAATGGAACAACAGTAGATTTATTAAATCTTCCATCTGTAGTAGAAGTAACATTAGAAGATGGAAGTACTGTAAATGCAAATGTAACC
>NZ_JARUJP010000101.1:0-338 GCF_033659955.1 Clostridium tanneri | reverse complement strand
ATCTACTTCTTCTGCAGTCCAAGCTATTCTTCCACTGTTTTGAGCCATTTCTAATGCAGATGTAGCAACTCCACCAGCGTTAGCAGCCTTTGAAGGTCCTACTATTACGCCGTTGTGTTGGAAGTACTCAACTGCTTCATTTGTACATGGCATGTTAGCAGCTTCACAAACAAATTTAACTTTGTTTGCAACTATTTGCTTAGCTTCGTCTATTTTAATATCATTTTGGATTGCGCATGGTATTATTATGTCAGCTTTAACGCCGAATGGTTTTTGTCCTGGGAAGAATTCTACGCCATATTTGTCAGCATAGTCTTTAATTCTTGCACCTTTGTTTA
>NZ_JARUJP010000100.1:0-350 GCF_033659955.1 Clostridium tanneri | reverse complement strand
GAAGTAATATAGGTGGAACCTATTCACTAAATGGATTAATTAGAAACTTCAATTATTCATCTTCAGACTTAACAGAAGGGGAGATACTTTCACTGTACACCAACAAATCAGTGAGATATTCTTATGATAACCTTGGAAGACTACAGAGAAAGACAATAAATATAGGACGTACCAGTTTTCAAACTCGGTATGCCTATGTATCTGTCACTGGTAAAGAAGAAGGAGCAACAGTAAATAGGTTATCTTCTGTACAAAATGAACTTGTTCCTATAAACTATTGGTATGATGAAAATGGAAATATAACTAGAATTCTTGAAAACGGAAAGAATATTAAGTATTCCTATAACGAA
>NZ_JARUJP010000099.1:0-359 GCF_033659955.1 Clostridium tanneri | reverse complement strand
TAGATATGATAATGCAGATGACCTTGTAAGTATGAATTTAAATGGTGTAGATAAGCAGAGAGCCCAAATCTCTAATTTGGTGCGAATCGCTTAGCTCTTCAGCTCCGCTGTAGAGCTTCCTTTGTTTATATAAGAAATGGTCAGGGAGACATTATTGGGCTGATTGATGGTAGAGGTACTAAGGTAGTAAGCTATATATACGATAGCTGGGGAAAGCTTGTTAGTATTAGAGATGAAAAAGGTATTGATGTAACCAATAATAAGGAGCATGTTGGGTACAAGAATCCTTATAGGTATAGGGGCTATAGGTTTGATAGCGAGACTCGACTCTACTATTTAAATTCAAGATATTACAACCC
>NZ_JARUJP010000098.1:0-371 GCF_033659955.1 Clostridium tanneri | reverse complement strand
TCCTGTGCTACTATACACTTATGCTTGTTTATTTCTAATCCTTTTGTAGTTGATGATATTAATGGGTTTGGTGATGTTCCAAGGGACATGATAACTGTATCTACGTCCATTACAAACTCTGAACCTTCTACTACTACAGGCTTTCTTCTTCCTGAAGCATCTGGCTCACCAAGCTCCATCTTCACACATTTCATTCCTTTAACCCAGCCATTTTCATCTCCTAAGATTTCAGTTGGGTTTGTAAGTACATCCATTATTACGCCTTCTTCTTTTGCATGATGTACTTCTTCAACTCTAGCTGGAAGTTCTGATTCTGATCTTCTGTATACTATATGAACCTCAGCTCCAAGTCTTAAAGCTGTTCTAGCTGC
>NZ_JARUJP010000097.1:0-371 GCF_033659955.1 Clostridium tanneri | reverse complement strand
ATTTCACATCTCACTTAAATATCCGCCTACGCATCCTTTACGCCCAGTAAATCCGGACAACGCTTGCCACCTACGTATTACCGCGGCTGCTGGCACGTAGTTAGCCGTGGCTTCCTCCTTTGGTACCGTCATTATCGTCCCAAAAGACAGAGCTTTACAACCCGAAGGCCTTCATCACTCACGCGGCGTTGCTGCATCAGGCTTTCGCCCATTGTGCAATATTCCCCACTGCTGCCTCCCGTAGGAGTCTGGACCGTGTCTCAGTTCCAATGTGGCCGATCACCCTCTCAGGTCGGCTACGCATCGTCGCCTTGGTGAGCCTTTACCTCACCAACTAGCTAATGCGCCGCGGGTCCATCTCAAAGCGGATT
>NZ_JARUJP010000096.1:0-407 GCF_033659955.1 Clostridium tanneri | reverse complement strand
ACTTTACAGACACATTGGACCAGACGTTGACGTTCCTGCTGGAGACGTTGGTGTTGGTGGAAGAGAAATCGGATACCTTTATGGACAATACAGAAGAATCAGAGGAGCTTTCGAAAATGGAGTTCTTACTGGAAAAGGATTAACTTACGGCGGAAGCTTAGTAAGACCAGAAGCTACAGGTTTCGGAGTAACTTACTACTGTAACGAAATGTTAAAGCACGAAGGAGAAACTTTTGCAGGAAAAACTGTTGTAGTTTCAGGCTTTGGTAACGTTGCTTGGGGAGTTTGCCAAAAGGTTAGCGAGTTAGGTGGAAAAGTTGTAACACTTTCCGGTCCAGACGGATACATCTATGATCCAGAAGGAGTAACTGGTGAGAAGATAGATTACATGGTTGAAATGTTAAGAA
>NZ_JARUJP010000095.1:0-407 GCF_033659955.1 Clostridium tanneri | reverse complement strand
CTCTTAACATTTCAACCATGTAGTCTATCTTCTCACCAGTTACTCCAGCTGGATCATAGATGTATCCGTCTGGACCGGAAAGTGTTACAACTTTTCCACCTAAATCGCTAACCTTTTGGCAAACTCCCCAAGCAACGTTACCGAAACCTGAAACTACAACAGTTTTTCCTTCGAAAGTTTCTCCTTCGTGCTTTAACATTTCGTTACAGTAGTAAGTTACTCCGAAACCTGTAGCTTCTGGTCTTATTAAGCTTCCGCCATAAGTTAAGCCTTTTCCAGTAAGAACTCCGTTCTCGAAAGCTCCTCTGATTCTTCTATATTGTCCATAAAGGTAACCAATTTCTCTTCCGCCAACTCCGATGTCTCCAGCAGGAACGTCAACGTCTGGTCCGATATGTCTGTAAAGC
>NZ_JARUJP010000094.1:0-495 GCF_033659955.1 Clostridium tanneri | reverse complement strand
CCAAATATCATTTAACTTGTCAACACTTTTTTATTATTTATTTTTATCGCTTAATAAATAATAAAATGCCCTGCTTATCTTGAATAATTTGTTTTCCTTTTTCAACAGGACAATTGATATTTTATCATAAATTCCCGCCCATGAAGTCATAATAATACAAATTAATGCTATTTAAATTGGTATATCTCTAAATTATTCACTATTACTACAACTTTCACATATTGATACACTAGGATAAGTTATCATGCTATTCGTAAAAAGACAAAGATAAAGCTGAGCTTCTATAGGGCCAATTACCTGATAAATTGGTAGGATAATGTAGATCATAACTTAAATATACCTGAGTTTGAAATTGTAATACCTATATTAAGTATGCTATATAAAAATAAAAAAAGAAGTAACATTTGTTACTTCTTTTTGGTGGAGATAAAGGGATTCGAACCCTTGACCCCCTGCGTGCAAGGCAGGTGCTCTCCCAGCTGAGCTATACCCCCA
>NZ_JARUJP010000093.1:0-509 GCF_033659955.1 Clostridium tanneri | reverse complement strand
TTGGCGCCCGTACCGCAAACCGACACAGGTAGGTGAGGAGAGAATCCTAAGACCAGCGGAAGAATTGTTGTCAAGGAACTCGGCAAATTGACTCCGTAACTTCGGGAGAAGGAGTGCCTGCGCAAGCAGGTCGCAGAGAATAGGCCCAAGCAACTGTTTAGCAAAAACACAGGTCTCTGCTAAAGCGAAAGCTGATGTATAGGGGCTGACGCCTGCCCGGTGCTGGAAGGTTAAGGGGAACACTTAGCGCAAGCGAAGGTGTGAACTTAAGCCCCAGTAAACGGCGGCCGTAACTATAACGGTCCTAAGGTAGCGAAATTCCTTGTCGGGTAAGTTCCGACCCGCACGAATGGCGTAATGACTTGGGCACTGTCTCGACAACAAATCCGGCGAAATTGTATTGCGAGTGAAGATGCTCGCTACCCGCGATTGGACGGAAAGACCCCGTAGAGCTTTACTGCAGCTTAGCATTGAGTTTCGGTATTGTCTGTACAGGATAGGTGGGAGAC
>NZ_JARUJP010000092.1:0-514 GCF_033659955.1 Clostridium tanneri | reverse complement strand
GTATTTGTATACCTTCAGCTTTACTTTATTTGTGTTAAATAATTTTCATTATTTAACGATTATCACTGTGCAATTTTCAAAGAACAATTTAGCAATTAAGTACATTTATTTAATTACTGGTACTATTATGCTACAAAAATAAATTTTTATGCTAAAATAACATAAAAATTTATTTGGTGGGCTTAAATGGACTCGAACCATCGACCTCACGCTTATCAGGCGTGCGCTCTAACCAGCTGAGCTATAAGCCCTTAATATGGTGGAGATAAAGGGATTCGAACCCTTGACCCCCTGCGTGCAAGGCAGGTGCTCTCCCAGCTGAGCTATACCCCCATAAAGAGTTGTATGACGAGTAATTGGTTACCCCTTTATATGGAACTATTAGTAAGTTCCTTGGGGTAATTTTAATGCTGAAAATATTCAGCCAAATTACCCGTGAAAATCCATTTAGAATTTTCACCCCTCAAAATTAAACAGAGCATAAACCAGAATTCATGTAACTAAAAACCTAAGT
>NZ_JARUJP010000091.1:0-529 GCF_033659955.1 Clostridium tanneri | reverse complement strand
CTGGCGTTTAGTTAAACCATTGCAAGTTAAAAATTACACAATTTAGTTAACATTAGTAAGTAAATTGTTATAAATAAGCAAAATAATAATAGTGTGGTGATGAAATGGAAAATGAAATAGTAATGAGAAGACTTGTTATAAAAACTTTCCACATAAAAAAAGTAGAATTTGCCACAAAGACTTATATAGAAAATGGTGTACTATATATAAGACAAAATATACATCAGGACTTAGGATTTAATCAAGAACTTATAAAGAATATTAAGATAAATATTGTTACACCTAATAATCATAATATCTTTGTAAATTCAATAATGGATTTTTCTCCTATAGCTACTAAGGTTTTAGGAAGAATGGGAGAAGGTATAACCCATGTTCTTACAGGAGTAAATGTTATGCTCACTGGAGTAGATGAAGATGGAGTACAGGTTGCAGAATTTGGTTCATCCGAAGGAATACTAAAAGAGCAAGTTGTATTTGATAGAGCTGGAACTCCAGCAAAGAATGACATTTTAATACATGTAGATGT
>NZ_JARUJP010000090.1:0-548 GCF_033659955.1 Clostridium tanneri | reverse complement strand
ACCTGTATTGTTTCTTGTATTTACCCATGCTGTCATAGTTCCTGATTTTTTATCTATGCCTAAATCATAAATTACTTTTGTGCCTGGATATGCATAAAGAGCTCCTTGATCATTTTCGTCTTTTCCAAATATAGGGGTTTCCTGTATTGGAGTTTTTCCTCTACTTCCAGTAGTATTTGTACTTAGATGAAAATATTCAAAGTTTGGACTGTCTTCTATTACAGAATCATAGAATACTCCTACAGGTTTATTGTCCTTGTCATAACCATATCTTGTTTCATAAAGTTTTTCATCTATTTTTTCCGTTATTATGCTGTGATTATTGCTCATATCATAGTCAAATTTTGTTGAATATGTCTCTCCATAACTTGAAGTACCTATATCTTTATCATACTCATCAATTCTAACCAATCTATCTGATAAATCGTAGCTGTACTTATAATCTCTAAAATTCACCCCGTCCTCATGGTATGCTAAATTACCTTCGTTGTCGTATTCATAGCTGTATCTTATCTCATCCTTTTGACTATTATCTAATATATCTCTAT
>NZ_JARUJP010000089.1:0-557 GCF_033659955.1 Clostridium tanneri | reverse complement strand
TCTTAGTCATGCCATAATCAGTAAATTGATATAAATTAACCCTACTTTTATTATCTGTAAAGGTAGTTGTGTTATATCCATAAGCAATTGCTAAACTTTCTCCTGCCACTCCATCTGTACCAAATTCCTTTATGCTGCTGACTCTGTAAGGAGCTTGAGTATAATAGTCATAGTTTATATTGTAACCATCATAATTTAGTACCTTTTTAAGATTATTCTTGCTATCATAAGTAAAAACAGTGTAAGTTCCATCAGGATAAGTTACTTTAGAAAGCTGTTGTCCATTATAATCAAAGCTGGTTCTGCTGCCATCTGACTCTATTATCCCTACAAGATATCCATTACTTAATACATCTAGGGTAGTTACTCTTCCTGCTCCATCAGTTATTTTCTTTAATATGATTCCATCATAACTTAAGGTTAAGGTGTTATCATTCTTATCTTTTATTTTGTGTAAATATCCACCAGGAACAAATTCAAGAACTCCTCCACTTTTATCCTTTATGGTATAACTTCCATCTGTCCCTTTATTAAAGGTTAAATCTGTACCCATTTGT
>NZ_JARUJP010000088.1:0-557 GCF_033659955.1 Clostridium tanneri | reverse complement strand
GCAAATGGGTACAGATTTAACCTTTAATAAAGGGACAGATGGAAGTTATACCATAAAAGATAAAAATGGAGGAGTTCTTGAATTCGTTCCTGGTGGATATTTACACAAAATAAAAGATAAGAACGATAACACCTTAACCTTAAGTTATGATGGAATCATATTAAAGAAAATAACTGATGGAGCAGGAAGAGTAACTACCCTAGATGTATTAAGTAATGGATATCTTGTAGGGATAATAGAGCCAGATGGCAGCAGAACCAGCTTTGCTTATAATGGACAACAGCTTTCTAAAATAACTTATCCTGATGGAAACTACACTGTTTTTACTTATGATAGCAAGAATAATCTTAAAAAGGTATTAAATTATGATGGTTACAATATAAACTATGACTATTATACTCAAGCTCCTTATAGAGTCAGCAGCATAAAGGAATTTGGTACAGATGGAGCAGCAGGAGAAAGTTTAGCAATTGCTTATGGATATAACACAACTACCTTTACAGACAACAAAAGTAGGGTTAACCTATATCAATTTACTGATTATGGTATGACTAAGG
>NZ_JARUJP010000087.1:0-568 GCF_033659955.1 Clostridium tanneri | reverse complement strand
ACTGATTGTGGACACACGGTTTCAGGTTCTATTTCACTCCCCTTCCGGGGTTCTTTTCACCTTTCCCTCACGGTACTGCTTCACTATCGGTCACCAGTTAGTATTTAGCCTTGGGAGGTGGTCCTCCCTGCTTCCCACAAGGTTTCACGTGTCTCGTGGTACTCTGGATCAGATCTGACTGTTATTCTTTTTGCCTACAGGGCTATTACCTTCTATGGCGGAGCCTTCCAGCTCTCTTCAACTAAGAAATCACAGTATTTTATGATCTGTCCGCAACCCCAGGAACAAGTTCCTGGTTTGGGCTCTTTCCCTTTCGCTCGCCGCTACTCAGAAAATCGATTTTTCTTTCTCTTCCTCCGGGTACTTAGATGTTTCAGTTCCCCGGGTCTACCTCTATAAACCTATGAATTCAGTTTACAGTACATAGCGTTAGCTATGTGGGTTGCCCCATTCGGAAATCTCCGGATCGCAGGCTATTTGCGCCTACCCGAAGCTTATCGCAGCTTATCGCGTCCTTCATCGGCTACTGGTGCCAAGGCATTCACCATGCGCCCTTTGTAGCTTGACC
>NZ_JARUJP010000086.1:0-605 GCF_033659955.1 Clostridium tanneri | reverse complement strand
CTAGAAAATAAAACAGCTAAACTTGGTGTTGTTGGATTAGGATATGTAGGACTTCCCCTTGCAGTTGAAAAAGCTAAAGCGGGATATGAAGTAATTGGCTTTGATGTTCAAGAGCAAAAAGTCCAAATGGTAAATGAAGGACATAACTATATAGGTGATGTAGTTGATGAAGACCTAAAAGGGCTTGTAGAGTCAGGTAAGTTAAGAGCAACTACAGATTTCAGCTTTGTTAAGGATGTAGATACAGTATGTATCTGTGTGCCTACTCCACTTGATTTATACAAACAGCCAGATATATCCTATGTTGTAAATTCAACAAAAAGCGTGGCAAAGTATCTTCATAGAGGAATGCTTATAGTTCTTGAAAGTACTACTTATCCAGGAACAACAGAAGAAGTATTAAAACCAATACTTGAGGAAAGTGGGTTAAAGTGTGGAGAAGATTTCTTCCTAGCTTTCTCACCAGAAAGAGTTGACCCAGGTAATAAAGAATTCAAGACTAAAAATACTCCTAAGGTAGTTGGAGGATGTACTGCTGAATGTACAGAAGTAGCAGCTACTCTTTATAGAAATATACTTGAGGGAGAAATCTACACAGTTTCTTC
>NZ_JARUJP010000085.1:0-610 GCF_033659955.1 Clostridium tanneri | reverse complement strand
GTATTAAAAACAGTGATGAAAGTGCTGAAGTTTACAGGTATGATGACAGCAATAAGAACTTGTACAATAAGCTTACAGCAGCTTCAAGAGTTCAGAAGTTTAGCAAAAACTATATAAGAAATCATAGCGTAGAACTAAATACCTCCCATTGGGAAAAAGCTAGTTGGAGAGGTGTAAGTATTGATCAAATAAAAGGTAACATTACTACTGAAGAAGCTTATATGGGAACAAAAAGCCTTAAAATCACTAAAGATACTAACAGCAGCAGAGATTTTTATCAACAGTGGCTTAGTGGTCTTGTAAGAAAAAAATCCTATGTCCTTTCAGCCTATGTTAAAACCAAGGATATTACAAAAACAAGTAATGGAGGAGCAGCTCTATTTATAAGTTACAAAGACACTTCAGGAAAATATAACACCTTCGAATCCACATATATTCAAGGTACAAATCAATGGTCAAGATATTATATTAGATTTTCCCTTCCAGATAATGCTGATACTGCAAATGTAAGTGCATGTCTTGGAATTATAGAGGAGTCTGGAACTGCTTATTTTGACTGTATACAGCTGGAAGAGGGGAATGTACCAAGCAGATACAGCCTAGTAGAAAA
>NZ_JARUJP010000084.1:0-719 GCF_033659955.1 Clostridium tanneri | reverse complement strand
AGACGCTTTGCACTGGGAGTTGGACTAGAAAAATCATCTACTGAAGCTGATTGGTTTCTAATTCCTTTTAATGAAGATATAGATGATTGGCAGTATGTATCTAGTGTAATTGTAGCAAAAAGTGACTATAGAAAGGTAAGCATATATGGAGAATATTATAATAATCTTAATGAAGCCTACTTTACGGATTTTCAGTTATATAAAGAAGAATATGGTGCCAGCTATACCTATGATGAAAAAGGAAATGTTATATCAGTACAAAGTCTAGCCAAGGAGAAATCCTCTTTTAATTATGATGGAAACAACAATCTAAAGAGTGTAGTTACACCAACTAATGGAGTGTATGAATACAAGTATGACTCTAAACGAAATTTAACAAATGCAGTTTCCGCTACAAAGGTTCAATATTCTTTTGATTATGACAGCAGCGGTAATCCAGTGAAATCACGAGTGGAAAAAGCTCCAGAGACCGGTGTAATAAGTGAAAAACTTTTTATGGAGTCCACTGCAAACTATAGTATCAGCGGAAATTACCTGAAAGCAGCAATAGACAACGAAGAAAATTCTGTAATAAGTCATTATAATGAAGAAAAAGGAGTACTGACAGCCACCACTGATGGAAAAGGAAGTAAGACCTTCTATAGTTATGACGATATGAATAGACTTGTAAGTGTCTCTAAAGCTCTGGAAGGTACTGAAAGCAGAAATATCGAAAAATT
>NZ_JARUJP010000082.1:0-789 GCF_033659955.1 Clostridium tanneri | reverse complement strand
AGTTATCATACCTGTAATAAATCCTATCTTTTATTACATGATTAGCATCTTCGGTGTATTCGTAGGTCACTCTATCCCCTATTAGATGATATTTTGTAGTAACTCCATTTACTTTCTTATGTGTTCTGATTCCAGAATCGTTGTATTTAAAGAAGGCATTGATATTATTACCTATAATGGATGTTAATCTTCTTCCTTCTTCCCAACTGTAGGTATAACCGGCATAGGTCTTAGGGTTTCCTATTGTATCATAGGTTATCTCATTTTTATTATAATTTGTCAGTTTATCTTTCCAAGGAGTTTCATATAGATAGCTTATAGGAATTTGCCAAATACCATTTATTTTATCCTGCTTACTGACTATATTCCCTCCGCTATCATAAGTGTATATTACAGTTTTATTTAGGATTTCGTTATCTTCCTGTATAAGCTCATTTAATTCGTTATAGAAATATCTAATATTCTTTCCGTTTTCGAGAATTCTAGTTATATTTCCATTTTCATCATACCAATAGTTTATAGGAGCAAGTTGATTTTGCACAAAAGATAACCTATTTACTGTTGCTCCTTCTTCTTTGCCAGTGACAGATACATAGGCATATTGAGTTTGAAAATTGGTACGTCCTATATTTATTATCTTTCTCTGTAGTCTGCCAAGGTTATCATAAGAATATCTCACTGATTTGTTAGTGTACAGTGAAAGTATCTCCCCTTCTGTTAAGTCTGAGGAGGAATAATTGAAGTTTCTAATTAATCCATTTAGTGAATAATTTCCACTTATATTACTTC
>NZ_JARUJP010000081.1:0-857 GCF_033659955.1 Clostridium tanneri | reverse complement strand
GCCAGCAGTAGCAGAAATGGAAAAAATACTTGAAAATACTTTTAGAAATATAAATATAGGTCTAGCTAATGAAATGGCTATATTATGTAAAAGAATGGGCATAGATGTTTGGGAAGTAATAGATGCTGCTAAGACTAAACCTTATGGATTTATGGCATTCTACCCAGGTCCAGGACTAGGTGGACACTGTATACCACTTGATCCATTCTATTTAGCATGGAAGGCAAGAGAATACGACTACCATACAAGATTAATAGAGATTTCCGGGGAAATAAACGACATTATGCCTGAATTTGTAGTTGATAACGCTATGAAGCTTTTAAATGAACACAAGAAAGCAATGAATGGAGCGAAGGTTCTTCTTCTAGGAGTTGCTTATAAAAAGGATATAGATGATCCAAGAGAATCTCCAACTTTAAAAGTTATGGAGCATTTAGAGAAAAATGGAGCAGATATGATAATTAACGATCCTTATATACCAGAATTCAAACATGCTGGTAAAAAGTATTATACAGTAGATTGGAAGGAAGTAATAGATGAATCTGATATAGTTATCATTACTACTGACCATAGCTGCTATGATTATGAGGAGATTGTATCTAGAGCTAAAATAGTTTACGATACAAGAAATGCTACTAAAGATGTTAAAAATAATAGAGAAAAGATTTTCAAACTATAATGTATAGTTTAGACTTCTAAAATTAAATTAAGAAATATAAATAATTGACAATGGACAATTGACAATGGACAATGAAGGTTGATGTTTCTTCCACTGTTAATTGTCCATTATTAATTTACAGATTAGTAAAGTATATAGAGTTATAACTTGAAAATAGAGGGGTGTTTTTATGAAAAAG
>NZ_JARUJP010000080.1:0-857 GCF_033659955.1 Clostridium tanneri | reverse complement strand
ACCAGCAGTAGCAGAAATGGAAAAAATACTTGAAAATACTTTTAGAAATATAAATATAGGTTTAGCTAATGAAATGGCTATATTATGTAAAAGAATGGGCATAGATGTTTGGGAAGTAATAGATGCTGCTAAGACTAAACCTTATGGGTTTATGGCATTCTACCCAGGTCCAGGACTAGGTGGACACTGTATACCACTTGATCCATTCTATTTAGCATGGAAGGCAAGAGAATACGACTACCATACAAGATTAATAGAAATTTCCGGGGAAATAAACGACATTATGCCTGAATTTGTAGTTGATAACGCTATGAAGCTTTTAAATGAACACAAGAAAGCAATGAATGGAGCGAAAGTTCTTCTTCTAGGAGTTGCTTATAAAAAGGATATAGATGACCCAAGAGAATCTCCAACTTTAAAAGTTATGGAGCATTTAGATAAAAATGGAGCAGATATGATAATTAACGATCCTTATATACCAGAATTCAAACATGCTGGTAAAAAGTATTATACAGTAGATTGGAAGGAAGTAATAGATGAAGCTGATATAGTTATCATTACTACTGACCATAGCTGTTATGATTATGAGGAGATTGTATCTAGAGCTAAAATAGTTTATGATACAAGAAATGCTACTAAAGATGTTAAAAATAATAGAGAAAAGATTTTTAAACTATAATATATAGTTTAGGCTTTTAAAATTAAATTAAGAAATATAAATAATTGACAATGGACAATTGACAATGGACAATGAAGGTTGATGTTTCTTCCACTGTTAATTGTCCATTATTAATTTACAGATTAGCAAAGTATATAGAGTTATAACTTAAAAATAGAGGGGTGTTTTTATGAAAAAA
>NZ_JARUJP010000079.1:0-865 GCF_033659955.1 Clostridium tanneri | reverse complement strand
CGTGCTTTTTGTAGAACGAGCCAGCGAGTTACGATATGTAGCAAGGTTAAGTATTTAAGATACGCAGCCGAAGGGAAACCGAGTCTGAATAGGGCGAAAAGTTGCATGTCGTAGACCCGAAACCGGGTGACCTATCCATGGACAGGTTGAAGCGGAAGTAAAATTCCGTGGAGGACCGAACCACGTTGGTGTTGAAAAACCATGGGATGAGCTGTGGATAGCGGAGAAATTCCAATCGAACTCGGAGATAGCTGGTTCTCCTCGAAATAGCTTTAGGGCTAGCGTCTTGAATGAGTAATGGAGGTAGAGCACTGAATGGGCTAGGGGCTGACAACAGTTACTGAACCCTATCAAACTCCGAATGCCATATACTTGAATCAAGGCAGTCAGACTACGAATGATAAGATCCGTGGTCAAAAGGGAAACAGCCCAGACCATCAGCTAAGGTCCCAAAGTGTAAGTTAAGTGGAAAAGGATGTGGGATTTCTAAGACAACTAGGATGTTGGCTTAGAAGCAGCCACTCATTTAAAGAGTGCGTAATAGCTCACTAGTCGAGAGATCCTGCGCCGAAGATGTCCGGGGCTAAAACTTACCACCGAAGCTATGGATTGATACGTAAGTATCAGTGGTAGAGGAGCTTCCTGTATGGATTGAAGTCGTACCGAAAGGAGCGGTGGACTGTACAGGAGTGAGTATGCTGGCATAAGTAGCGAGAAATAAGTGAGAATCTTATTGGTCGAAAACCTAAGGTTTCCTGAGGAAGGCTCGTCCGCTCAGGGTTAGTCGGGACCTAAGCCGAGGCCGAAAGGCGTAGGTGATGGACAATCGGTTGATATTCCGATACCGCCAATTTGCGTTATTACA
>NZ_JARUJP010000078.1:0-867 GCF_033659955.1 Clostridium tanneri | reverse complement strand
ATAATATAATCCTGTCTCCGTATCAAACCTATAGCCCCTATACCTATAAGGATTCTTATACCCAACATGTTCCTTATTACTAGTTACATCAATGTCTTTTTCATCTCTAATGCTAATAAGCTTTCCCCAGCTATCGTATATATAGCTTACTACCTTAGTACCGCTATTATTAATTAAGCCAATAATGTCTCCCTGACCATTTCTTATATAAACAAAGGAAGCTCTACAGCAGAGCTGAAGAGCTAAGCGATTCGCACCAAATCAGAGATTTGGGCTCTCTGCTTATCTACACCATTTAAATTCATACTTACAAGGTCATCTGCGTTATCATATCTATAATAAATTTTATCTTTTATTACACGACTAGCATCTTCAGTATATTCATAGGTTACCCTATCCCCTATTAGGTGAAACTTTGTAGTAAATCCATTTACTCTCTTATGTGTTCTAATTCCTGCATCGTTGTACTTAAAGAAGGCATTGATATCACTACCTACAATGGAGGTTAATCTTCTTCCTTCTTCCCAGCTGTAGGTATAACCAGCATAGGTCTTAGGGTTTCCTATTGTATCATAGGTTATCTCATTTTTATTATAATGTGTCAGTTTATCCTTCCAAGAACTTCTATATTCATAGCTTATAGGAGTCTGCCAAACACCATTTATTATTTCCTGCTTACTACTTATATTCCCTCCGCTATCATAAGTGTATGTTATAGTTTTATTTAGAACTTCGTTTTCTTCCCTTACAAGCTCATTTAGTTCATTATAGGAATATCTAATGTTCTTTCCATTTTCAAGAATTCTAGTTATATTTCCATTTGCATCATACCAATAGTTTATAGGAACAAGTTCATTTTGCACAGAA
>NZ_JARUJP010000077.1:0-927 GCF_033659955.1 Clostridium tanneri | reverse complement strand
GCTGCATTTCAAACTGGATATCTAGAGTGCGGGAGAGGAGAATGGAATTCCTAGTGTAGCGGTGAAATGCGTAGAGATTAGGAAGAACACCAGTGGCGAAGGCGATTCTCTGGACCGTAACTGACGCTGAGGCATGAAAGCGTGGGTAGCAAACAGGATTAGATACCCTGGTAGTCCACGCCGTAAACGATGAGTACTAGGTGTAGGAGGGTCCAACCTTCTGTGCCGCAGTTAACACAATAAGTACTCCGCCTGGGAAGTACGATCGCAAGATTAAAACTCAAAGGAATTGACGGGGGCCCGCACAAGCAGCGGAGCATGTGGTTTAATTCGAAGCAACGCGAAGAACCTTACCTGGACTTGACATCCCCTGAATTACTCGTAATGGAGGAAGCCCTTCGGGGCAGGGAGACAGGTGGTGCATGGTTGTCGTCAGCTCGTGTCGTGAGATGTTAGGTTAAGTCCTGCAACGAGCGCAACCCTTATCATTAGTTGCTACCATTAAGTTGAGCACTCTAGTGAGACTGCCCGGGTTAACCGGGAGGAAGGTGGGGATGACGTCAAATCATCATGCCCCTTATGTCCAGGGCTACACACGTGCTACAATGGTGAGTACAATTAGATGCAAACCCGCGAGGGGGAGCCAAACTAAAAAACTCATCCCAGTTCGGATTGTAGGCTGAAACTCGCCTACATGAAGCTGGAGTTGCTAGTAATCGCGAATCAGAATGTCGCGGTGAATACGTTCCCGGGCCTTGTACACACCGCCCGTCACACCATGAGAGCTGGCAACACCCGAAGTCCGTGAGGTAACCGTAAGGAGCCAGCGGCCGAAGGTGGGGTCAGTGATTGGGGTGAAGTCGTAACAAGGTAGCCGTAGGAGAACCTGCGGCTGGATCACCTCCTTTCTAAGGAATTATAACTAAA
>NZ_JARUJP010000076.1:0-980 GCF_033659955.1 Clostridium tanneri | reverse complement strand
TTGAAATTTGCCATTATTGGATGCGGAAGAATATCATACAAACATGTAGAAGCATTAGTTGCTAATAGAGAGGAAGCTGTCTTGGTAGCTACTTGTGATATAGCACAGGAGAAGGCTGAGGAAAAGAAGAAGGAATATCTTTCAAAATTAGATGAAAGTATAGAAGTAGGGGTATATGTAGACTATAAGGACATGCTTAGCAAAGAAGATATAGATGTTGCAGTTATAGCTACTGAAAGCGGATACCATCCAGAAATAGCTATCTATTGTATGAATGAAAAGAAGCATGTTATAGTTGAAAAGCCAATGGCACTATCTATAGAAGATGCGGATAAAATGATAGAATGTGCAAAAAGTAATAATGTGAAGTTATGTGTAAGTCACCAGAATAGATTTAATGCACCAATACAACAGCTTAGAACTGCAGTAGAAGAAAATAGATTTGGAAGACTTGTTAACGGAACAGCAAGAATACTTTGGAATAGAAATATGGGATACTATACTCAAGCACCATGGAGAGGAACCTGGGAGCTTGATGGCGGTACCTTAATGAATCAATGTATACATAATATAGATTTACTTCAATGGATGATGGGTGGAGAAATAGACACAGTATATGCACAGTGTGATACCTTCTTGAGAGATATTGAAGCAGAAGACTTTGGAGCTATAATTATACGCTTCAAGAACGGAGCTATAGGAATAATTGAAGGAAGTGCCTGCGTATATCCAAAGAATTTAGAAGAAACCCTAAGCATATTTGGAGAAACTGGAACAGTATCTATTGGAGGGCTAGCAGTAAATAAAATAGAAACTTGGAGATTTGCAGACAATAAGGATAACGAAGATGAAATATTAAAAGCTCAAGAAGGAGATCCAGATACAGTTTACGGCTTCGGTCATATTCCACTATTTAAAGATATGATAGATGCTATAAATGATAATAGAGAGCCTTTAATAAATGGAGAAGAAGGAAAGAA
>NZ_JARUJP010000075.1:0-1178 GCF_033659955.1 Clostridium tanneri | reverse complement strand
CCCGTTAAATTCAAGTCTTGTAGGAAGCAAAGGAACAAGAACAATTTTTGATGCTGGAGCAAACTTGCTTGTAAACTCTTCCTTTGAAAATAGCAGCAATTCTTGGAGATTGGAAGATTGGGATGGTTCTACAGGAAAATGGAGAATTGTATCGGGAGGAATACATGGAAACTACTGTTTAGAAAGTTATGACTCAGATGGAACTGTCACTGGAAACCCTACTAATGCTGTAGCTTTTCAATTAGTTACATTACCCACTGCTTTAACTTTATCAAAAGTATATATTTTAAGTGCCTATGCAAAGAGAACAGGAGTAGCTAATCCTGTACTGGGAATACAATGTTTTGATAAGAACGGAGCTGAAATTGCTGGAAGTTATAAAAACTATCAAAAAGATATAGCTAAGGACAGATGGGTTAAAATAAGTGAAAGTTTTACTCTGCCAGCAGGAACAAAAAGTCTTTTTGTAATACTAAGAAGTGCTGTTAGCGGCACTGACACAGTAAGCTTTGATGCTGTACAAATGGAGGAAGGGAGTAGTTTTACTGCTTACAGTCCAAGCAGAAGTGATAACTCAAAGCCTTATTATGATTTAGGCATAGATAAAAAATCTGGAACCTTGTCTGTATGGTTTAACACTACAGGTACAGGAACAAGAATGATTTTTTCCAATGAAAGTAAGACAGCCTTATTCAATCTTTATATAAATGAACAAAATAATATAATTTTAAGCTCATTAAACAAGTCAAATGCTGGGCAAAACATTATCACTGCAAATGATGTAACTATAGCTAACAATACATGGTACTTTATAGCCCTAAAGTGGCAGCTTGTAGAGTCATCATTTTACAGCAGGACTTTGCAGTGTACTTTATATATTAATAATAGAACTTATACTGGCTCTGTAATTGATTTTAAAGACTTTACAGGAGCAATTACCGCTGTTGGAAGTAATCCTTACGGAAACTACAGTTTATCAGGAACTTTAGATGACTTTGCATACAGTAGAAAGGCATTGATTGATAATGATATAAAAGCTCTCTACAACAAAATTATGCCAGAGGATAGAGGAACTATAGTTACTAACAGCTACACTTATGAAAAGGATAAAATAAAAACAATTTCTCACAATGGTTTCAGCTATAGATTTGAATATGACAGCTTAGGAAATACAAAAG
>NZ_JARUJP010000074.1:0-1221 GCF_033659955.1 Clostridium tanneri | reverse complement strand
CTTATTTGCCATTTATAACACCACTTTCTTAAATCTTATTATACTAGATTCTACGAAACCAGTGTTACAACTTTAGTATATCACGTCAGTCCTGTTTTGATCTATTATAGTTATCCATATAGTCAATGTTGATTTATAATAAAAATTTACTATTAATATCCCAACATTCTTACCCTCCACATTATGCTTAGCTTCTCTATGAATTTGAGTTATCATTGATTTCGTAAATTGTGTTTTACCTATTTTCATAATTCCTATAACTCCTGTATTTGTATGCATTAATTTATTCTTCTATCGTAATACCTGTAGCGCTACCTGGAATTATACATGAAATGCTTATCGAAAGACTAGGTAATGATGTTGTTATTTCTTTTGGTTATGCTTGTACGATTGGGGGACCTTCTCATGTTATTTATACTATTAGAAAAGAAAAATCTTTAATAATTTTATTGAAATTTCTTTAAGCAAAGAAGTAACTTTTGAGTATATTGATAGTTTTACCGAAACCTTCCAATAAACTCATTTAATTATTTTTGATAAATTTTGATCAGGTAGATTTATAAACCAACTTATATATCTACCTGATTGTTCTTTATTCTAAACTCTCTGAAGCTGCAGCTTCCTCCACTGATTGTGAACTTAAGTTTCTTTCATAAAGATCTAATGAATTCAATATACTAATCAAATCTTCTTTAATTTTATCAAGTTCTTCAGATGTAGTTTCTTCATCTATTTCTAGCCTTTTACTAATTACATCATATTTATTAGATTTGACTAGTTTATCTAAGTTTTCAACTATGGTTTTATATCCGTTTCCAATCTCAAAAATAATATCTAAAGTATTATTGTTTCTATTGAAGTCAAATTTAAAAATCCACTCTCTTCTCTTTTCTATTTTTCTATATACATTAACATTTTTGACTATTCCTAGTATATATTTATCTTGATTCTTAGAGTAAATATCATTAAAAAACCAATATGTTAGATTTTTGGCTGGAAAATTATCAGATAGCATTTGTAAAAATATAATAAGTTTTTTACCTGTTATGTCAGATTTAATATTTGCCAGACTTCCCCACTCTGATTCATTATCGTTTTCCGATACATTAAGATTGCTCACACTTATATAAAGTGATATATAATATAATTCTTCATTTAATTCATTAATATTACTAATCCTACGCTCTTTAAAATATAATTCAAAAATTGAATATATTTTTT
>NZ_JARUJP010000073.1:0-1226 GCF_033659955.1 Clostridium tanneri | reverse complement strand
AACTCAGATTTTATTCTGAGTTTTTTTTATATCAATTTTTATACGTAAACTTACATATAAAAGAAGAATAAACTAATATTATATAGAAAAATAGTAAAAATTGTGACATAATTAATTGTGTCAATAAAATAAAAAGCAAGGAGAAAAGATATGGAAAACAATGTATTAGCTATTGTAAACGGTTTACAGATTACAGAAAAGGAGTTAGAAGATACTATAAAAAGATTTCCAAGAGAAAGACAGGGGTATCTGCAGACAGAACAGGGGAAAAAACAGTTACTAGATGAGATAATATCTTTTGAATTAATTTATAACTATGCTAAGGATGCTGGAATAGAAGAAGATAAGGAATATATTGCACAATTAGAAAAAGCAAAAAAAGAAATATTGACACAGATTGCAATATCAAAGGTTATGAGTGAAGTTAAAGTTACAGATGAAGAGATTAAATCCTACTATGAAGCTAATAAGCATATGTTCAACAATCCAGAGATGGTAAGTGCAAAACATATATTAATTGAAAGTGAAGAGAAGGCTGAAGAAATTATTAATAAAATAAATAATGGAATGGCTTTTGAAGATGCTGCTAAAGAGTTTTCTTCATGTCCATCAAAAGCTCAAGGGGGAAGTCTTGGAAGATTTGCAAGAGGACAAATGGTACCTGAGTTTGAAGAAGCTGCTTTCACTCTTGAATTAGATGAACTAAGCAAACCTGTTAAAACGCAATTTGGATATCATATAATAAGAGTTGATGAAAAGGTGCCAGGTTCTGTACAGTCTTTTGACGAAGTAAAGGATATGATTAAAAATAACCTATTACAACAAAGACAAACATATAGATATTCACAGTTAAATAGTGAGCTTAGAGAAAAATACAATGTTGAAATAATGAATCAATAGTTTTTAATATAATTCTTAAGTATTAAGAGTTAACTAGCAAATAAGGTAAACCACAGTATTAAATTTTTATTCTGTGGTTTATTTTATTTAGTTATTAACTCATAACTAAATTGTATATCTACTATTTGCAATAAGTTAAAACTTATTATAGCAGGAAACACTACCTAGTGTATCAATATAAGAATAACTGAGATAACAGCATAGATTCCTAGTAATATTAAGCTGATAACAAATAGAATAACATTTAATATTAAATACATATAAGAATTATGATAGAATAGTCAATGTTGTTACAAGAAACAACAAGACTTAACAAGAACAACTTA
>NZ_JARUJP010000072.1:0-1262 GCF_033659955.1 Clostridium tanneri | reverse complement strand
AACTGGTGTTAGTATAATATTGTAGACACAGAAAGCCGAACACTTTAAAATATAAGAAAAAGAAGGAGTGTTTATAATGGCAAGAGGTCAAAAACAATATACAGAAGAATTCAAAAATACAATAGTAGAGCTTTATAACTCTGGAAAAAGCCTAGCAGAGTTAAGTAGTGAATATGCCGTATCAAAATCAACAATAATTGGCTGGATAAAGAAAAATAAGCCTGTTTCTGTGGATAAAGATACAACCATAACAGCAGCAGAATATAAGAACCTATTAAAGAAAAATGCAAAGCTTGAAGAGGAAATCGAAATATTAAAAAAAGCTATGGGCATATTCGCAAGGAAATAACTACTGTATTTGATTTTATTACTAACAACAAGAAATATCATGATATTAAGCTAATGTGTAAAGTTTTAAAGGTGTCTAGGAGCTCTTATTATAGGTATCTAAATAAGAGGCCAAGCAGTCGAGAATTAGAAAATAAAAAGATAGAAAAAGAAATCATAAATATCTACAAAGTGAGTAAGAATCGTTATGGAGCACCAAAAATAAATAAATCACTAAAAGCATTGGGGATAACTATTAGTTTAAAGAGAACTCAACGCTTAATGAAGAAACTTGGGATAAAATCTATAATAATAAAAAAATTTAGACCATCACCATCCAAAAGGAAAATAGTAGATCAAGAAAACGTTTTAAAAAGAAACTTTGAAGCAACTACTATCAACGAAAAGTGGGTAACAGACATCACTTATATCCATACAGTTAAAGACGGTTGGTGTTATTTAGCTTCAGTTATGGATTTATATAGTAGAAAGATAATTGGATATTCTATGTCTAAGTTTATTGACACTTCATTAGCTCTACAGGCTGTAAAAAACGCCGTAAGGCTTCAAAAACCAACTAAGGCTTTAATTTTACATAGTGATTTAGGATGTCAATACACAAGCTCCGCTTTTAAGGTGTACATAGACAGCACTAAATTAATTACCCATTCTTTTAGTTCAAGAGGTTGCCCCTACGATAATGCTTGTATTGAATCTTTTCATGCTTCTTTAAAAAAGGAGGAAGTCCATCTTGTTAGGTATTTTGATTTTAATACTGCTAGGTTAGCAATATTTGAATATATAGAAGCTTGGTATAACAGAAAAAGAATACATAGCAGCATTGGTTATATCTCACCACAAAAATGTGAAGATTTAGCTAGAAGAATTGCATAAAAGGTTCAACTTTTTGTGTCTAAGATATTGACATAGATCCA
>NZ_JARUJP010000071.1:0-1304 GCF_033659955.1 Clostridium tanneri | reverse complement strand
CATTCTGACCCCATAATAGTCTTCGACAGTTTCTAACGAGCATGGTAATATAATAATATACGATGGGGGTTAGAAATATGGCTAGAAGAAAGTTTACTTTAGAAGATAAGATCAAAATTATTGAGGAATTGAATAATGGGTTAACTCATGCTCAAGTTTGCAAGAAGTATGAATTAACATCATCCACACTATCTACCTTTAAGCGACAGCTTGATGTAATTAATGCAACTCAACCAAAGGATTATCAAGCTAGTGCAAAAGAAAAAGCTTTGGAAGAGGAAAACCGAAAGCTTAAAGAACTGATTGGTAAGAAGGAATTAGAACTTGATATGCTACAGGATTTACTAAAAAAAAAGAAGTACCTAAAGTAGATGAAAAAGTGGCTTTGGCTAAGGAATATACTCAAAAGGGTATTAAAACCTCTAGAGCTTGTACGCTGCTTCAAATATCAAGGTCAGCTTTTTATCCCAAGAAAGAAACCATGAAAAATGAGGATGAATCAAAAGGCAAGGTCGGTAGACCTATTCCGGGTTTTTCATATGGAATAAACAATTGTATAGTGGATGATTCTGTTATCGAAACTCTCTTACATGAAGCATGTGAAAGACTTCCTTTTTATGGTTATAAAAAAATTACTAGAATTCTTCGACGGAATCATGGATTGCAAATAAATGCAAAGAAAGTCTATAGATTGGCTAAAAAGTTAGGCCTACTTCTACCATATGTAAAACATACTAAACAAGGGCATCTTGCTGTCGCAAGAGATATAACAGACATAAATCAACTATGGCAAATAGATATAAAATATGTTAAGGCGTTAAACGGGCAGTTTATAATGCTTACAGATATGATTGATGTTCATTCCAGAAAACTCGTTGGAAGAGAGATAACTAAAACTGCTACTACTAATGATGCAATAGTTGCTGTAAAGAGAGCTCTTTTAGAAAATGAAGTTACTTCAAAACTAATTTTGAGAAGTGATAACGGACCACAGTTCACTTCTGTTAAGTTTGAACATTTTTGTAAAACAAACAATATATATCATGAGCTTATTCCAACAAATTCACCTAATTACAATGCACATATAGAGTCCTTTCATTCCTTACTTTCTAAGGAATGTATAGCTTGGAATGAGATTAAAAATTTCACTCATGGATACATGCTTATCGATGAATACATAAAATTTTATAACGAAGAAAGAATCCATGGAAGTTTGAACTATATGAGTCCAAATGAATTTATAAAAAAATCTATGAGTTAGTTAGCATTTGTTAGAAAATGTCCAGAATATGGGGGCCAATCCG
>NZ_JARUJP010000070.1:0-1387 GCF_033659955.1 Clostridium tanneri | reverse complement strand
CGGATTGACCCCTTTGTTTTGGACAAAACCTAACAAATTCTCTATTTTTCTTAAATTTACACTTTTATCTTAATGTTAGTTAGGTTTTCTCCAAAATGAAGGTTATAAAATTCATTTGGTGACATAAACCTTAAGCTTGAATGAAGTCTTCTATTGTTATAGAATTCCATGAATTCGTTTACTGTTTCGTATGCTTCTGCATAAGTTTGAAATTCATTGATTTTTAAACATTCATCCTCAAGAATTCTGTGAAATGATTCTACATGTGCATTTTTATTTGGTGTTTTTACTGGAATTCTCTCATGCGCTATCTTAATTTCCTCACAGCATTGGCTAAATTTATGGCTTACAAATTGTGGACCGTTATCTGTTCTTATTACAGGTTTTTTAGCTCCTTCCTCAAATAGATTTCTTCTTATCAGGCACTTTCTAAGTAATGCGGCAGCATCCTTAGCTTCACAGTGTAATCCCATATGGTAATCAATAATGCTTCTATCGAAGATATCAATTAAGTTTAGTATGTAGAAGAACTTGTCCTCGCCTTGAATATAGCCATATTTTATGTCCATTTCCCATAGCTGATTTGACCCTGTTATTATCCTATTAACTGCAATAGTTCTCTTTACTGTAGGCTTGATTACTCTTTGGTCTTTAAGTATGCCAAGCTCTTTACAGAGCCTATAAACCTTTTTATGATTGATTATAAGATTATAATATTTTCTTAAATGATATGTTATTTTTCTATATCCATAGTTAATAGCATCACCTTCGATGGATTCCATAATAAACTCTTTAATCTGCTCATCGCATATCTTGTTATTATCTTTGTCTATGCTGTACCCTTTAGGTTTACCGCCTGGCGGCTTCTTCTTTTCCTTGCCTTCTACACTTAAGCTGTAATAGTATGTTGATCTACCTAGTCCAACAACCTTTAGCACAAAAACTGCGTTATATCCTTGCTCTATATATTTTTTAGCTATTTCTACTTTATCTTTAATTGAGGGTTGGCTTTTTTTATTAAATCTTTAAGTATTGCTATTTCTAAATCTTTTTCTCCTAAAAGTTTTTTAAGTTGATCATTCTCCTTTGTTACCTCTGTAAGATCATTTTCAAGTTTTTTATCTCCCTCAATTAAAGTCTTTCTTCCTGGTTTGACCTTAATTTTATCCTTATTCTTAGACTGTTTTATCCATGTAAATATTGTTGATTTGGATATCCCATGTCTTCTTGAAACTAAAGAAACATTCCCAACCTCTTGTACTTCTCTTATTATCTCTTCTTTCAATTCTTTTGTATAACTTTTACCTTTCATAACTTACCTCCAATCACTTTCTACATTATAATAAATGTATAGGTAATTGTCCAAGATATTTTCGGGGCTTAAGAG
>NZ_JARUJP010000069.1:0-1441 GCF_033659955.1 Clostridium tanneri | reverse complement strand
GTATTGCAAAAATAACCCTGTTAACAATACAGATCCAAGTGGATATTCCTTAATATCAATTCTTAGTAAAATTAATCAGTATGTTTTTGCAGTGGCACTAGTAATAGTAGCAGTGGTTAACTACAATATCAGTGGGCAAAATAAGTCTATAAGTAATACTATAAATAATGCCATTTCAAATTATAAGGCTAGGAATAAGGCTGTTAGTAAGAGCAAATCAAAGGTTAAGGATATTGCAACAACGAATACTAAGAATCAAAATCCAACGTATTTGCGAGCAAAAGCAACTCACCCGGGAGCAAATGTTTATGTTGATCAACCATTGAACTTACAATCAGCAAAAATGATATTGGATATTGGTGGAGATGTATATGCTCATAGTGCAGTGGATGCTGAAATCCTGTCTAAATCTGTTGGTGGAGGCTTTACTGGACCAACGAATGACGGAAATCCATTAAATGCTATGCACTATCATCCTATTTCCTATGCGGCAAGAGGGCATGTATTCTATGGGGATGATCCTAATCTAAACTTTGTGACTTTATTTAAATAAGGGAGGAATAATATGAGCGTTAGGATAGGAATAGTTTTTCCAAAAGATTATGATTTGAAGCTTTTGGAAAATTTTAAGAATAAGTATAATTTAAGTCTTATAGAGGTTAACAATAAGTACGTTAGCAATCAGCTTCATAATGATGAAGTATTTTTACAGGCGACTGAAACTGGATGTGATAGTCTTACAGGAATAGGTGCATATGACTTATATACTAAAGATATATCTTCGCTATGTGAAAATATTGAAGAGGTATCTTTAGCACAATCAATTATTGATGAGTTCCAAGAAAGAAAACTAAAGTATAAAGAGGATGCACTAAGATGGATTGAAATAATAAATGTTTTAAAATATGAATATAATGTGGGACTATTTGGGGTATTTTGGCATTTTTGTAGTGGGACATTTAATGAAGAAAAAATAATCTTTTCTAATAGGTTAACCTGTAAAGCGAAGAACATCACTATTGAGTATATAATGAAAATAGCAGAAGATGTGATTGTATTTTTTCAATAATTCAGTTGTATGGAGAAGGAGTTATCAGAGTAGATTAGTTTAGCTTTATTGTATAAATTTTGGTAGGAACTAGTTGGGTTTGAGAAAAAAATATTATTGTAATATATTAATAAATGTGTAAAATTAATTAAGAAATTCTATCAGATAAGCTTCTTTAAGGAATTCATCTGATAGAATTTTTTCTTTTAGCTTAAAAAACATTTCAGTGTGGTTATTTAGAGGAAAGTCCCATAGAACTTAAATGCGAAACATATGGAGAAACAAAAACAGTAGCAAGCTCAAGGCAAGCCTTTCGCAAAATACCACGGGGTATGTTAACAGAATGAGAACAATGTTATAACAGCATTGGTAAATAGAAGAAACAATACTGGC
>NZ_JARUJP010000068.1:0-1571 GCF_033659955.1 Clostridium tanneri | reverse complement strand
AACTATTCTTCTAGAGAAATGGAAACCTCCTGTAAAAGAGATGTAAATTTCATGTACCTGTTAGAAGGTTCACCAGTACCAGATCATTCTACCTTTGCAAGGTTCCGTAGTCTTCACTTTACTCCATGTTCAGAAACAATTATGGCTGAAATGACAAACTTTCTTTATGAAATTGGAGAAATATTAGGAGATGCAATATTTATTGATGGTACAAAGATAGAATCCTGCGCCAACAAGTACACCTTCGTTTGGAAAAAAGCAGTTTCAAAAAATTTGGAGAGATTACTTTATAAATTAGTTGATTTCGTAGATGAATGTGAAGAACTGTATGGAATAAAGCTTATATATGAGAACAAAGTAAAAATAAAGCATGTCAAAAAGCTACGCAAGAAGCTTTACGCCTTGAAAAAACAAGAAAATATAGAATTTGTACATGGATGTGGTAAAAGAAAAACTTCACTTCAACGTTCAATTGAAAAACTCGAAGAATATCTTAATAAGCTAAAAGAATATACACAAAAAATCCATACCTGCGGCAAGCGTAATAGCTATTCAAAGACAGATAAAGATGCAACGTTTATGAGGATGAAAGAAGACGCCATGAAAAACGGTCAGTTAAAACCTGCTTATAATGTGCAGCATGGAGTTGATTCTGAATATATAGTGTGGCTTACTGTAGGCGACCAGCCTACTGATACAACAACATTGATTCCGTTTATAAAAAGTATGGAAAATTTCTTGTATTTTAAGTATTTTAAAATTGTTGCAGATGCAGGCTATGAGAGTGAGGAAAATTATGCTTATATTAAAGAAAACGCACAGTTGTCATATATTAAGCCAGCAAATTATGAAATATCAAAAACAAGGAAATATAAAAATGATATAAGTAAAATAGAAAACATGGATTATACAAAGTTGGGTGATTATTATACTTGCAAAAATAATAAAAAGCTAATAGTAAATAAAATAGTAAAAAGAAAAAGTAGGACTGGCTATATAAGTGAAAAAACAATTTACACTTCTGAGGACTGCAGTAACTGTGAGCATAAGAATAAATGTATAAAAGGACATAACTGCAAAACACCATTAGAAGAAAGAGTTAAAAATCTCGAAACTTCAAAGCTGTTCAACATGCTTCGCAAAGAGAATCTTGAAAGAATTGTAAGTGAAGAAGGCTGCGAGTTGAGAATGAATCGAAGTATTCAGGCCGAAGGCTCTTTTGCGGAAATAAAACACGATATGGGATTTCGTAGATATCTAAGCAAAGGCAAAAGGAATGTTTTGTCAGAAAGTATTCTGTTAGTAATGGCACATAATATAAATAAGCTACATAATAAAATTCAGTCAGATAGAACTGGAACACATCTTTTTCCACTTAAAAAGAGTTCCTAATTTTTAAGTTTTAAAAGTTTTGTAAATTAAAAAAAGCCTTAATATCAAAGGTTTATTAAAGTGCGCCATTTTTTAATTATTTGGCTTATTTGAGTTTGGAATATCACTAAAATTTCCATGGAATACAAAAAAACGCTGCCGCGTTAGCATATTTTTTTATGCTAATGCGACAGCCCCAT
>NZ_JARUJP010000067.1:0-1582 GCF_033659955.1 Clostridium tanneri | reverse complement strand
TCCGTTAAGTTCAAGTCTTGTAGGAAGCAAAGGAACAAGAACAATTTTTGATGCTGGAGCAAACTTGCTTGTAAACTCTTCCTTTGAAGATAGCAGCAATTCTTGGAGATTGGAAGATTGGGATGGTTCTACAGGAAAATGGAGAATTGTACCGGGAGGAATACATGGAAACTACTGTTTAGAAAGCTATGACTCAGATGGAACTGCCACTGGAAACCCTACTAATGCTGTAGCTTATCAATTAGTTACATTGCCCACTGCTTTAACTTCATCAAAAGTATATACTTTAAGTGCCTATGCAAAGAGAACAGGATTAGCTAATCCAGTACTAGGAATACAATGTTTTGATAAGAACGGAGCTGAAATTGCCGGAAGTTATAAAAACTATCAAAAAGATATAGATAAGGACAGATGGGTTAAAGTAAGTGAAAGCTTTAATCTCCCAATAGGAACAAAAAGTCTTTTTGTAATATTAAGAAGTGCTGTTAGCGGAACTGACACAGTAAGCTTTGATGCTGTACAAATGGAGGAAGGGAGTAGTTTTACTGCTTACAGTCCAAGCAGAAGTGATAACTCAAAGCCTTACTATGATTTAGGTATAGATAAAAAATCTGGAACTTTATCTGTATGGTTTAACACTACAGGTGCAGGAACAAGAATGATTTTTTCCAATGAAAGCAAGACAGCCTTATTTAATCTGTATATAAATGAGCAAAATAAGATAGTTTTGAATTCATTAAACAAGTCAAATGCTGGACAAAATATTATCACTGCAAATGATATAATCATAGCCAACAATACATGGTACTTTATAGCCCTAAAGTGGCAGCTTGTAGAGTCATCATTTTACAGCAGGACTTTGCAGTGTACTTTATATATTAATAGTAGAACTTATACTGGCTCTGTAACTGATTTTAAAGACTTTACAGGAGCAATTACCGCTGTTGGAAGTAATCCTTACGGAAACTACAGTTTATCTGGAACTTTAGATGATTTTGCATACAGCAGAAAGGCTTTAAGTGATAGAGATATACAGCTTCTTTACAACAAAACTATGCCAGAGGACAAAGGAACCACAGTCACTAATAGCTACACATATGAAAATGATAAAATAAAAACAATTTCTCATAATGGCTTCAGCTATAGATTTGAATATGACAGCTTAGGAAATACTAGGCAGGTTTATGCTGAAAATGAACTTTTAATAAGAAATGAATTTGATGCTGAGACAGGTAATCTTACGAAATCAGAATATGGAAATAATCAAAGAGTATCCATGGAGTATGATGAGCTAGATAGAGTAACTAAAAGAAAATTTAGCAGAGATATATTAGATAATAGTCAAAAGGATGAAATCAGATACAGCTATGAATACGACAACGAAGGTAATTTAGCATACCACGAGGACAGAGTAAATTTTAGAGATTATAAGTACAGCTACGATTTATCAGATAGATTGGTTAAAATTGATGAGTATGATAAAGATATAGGTACTTCAAGTTACGGAAAGACATATTCAACAAAATTTGACTATGACATGAGCAATAATCACAGCATAATAACGGAAAAAATAGATGAAAAA
>NZ_JARUJP010000066.1:0-1616 GCF_033659955.1 Clostridium tanneri | reverse complement strand
GCCTAGTATTTCCTAAATTGTCATATTCAAATCTATAGCTGAAGCCATTATGAGAAATTGTTTTTATTTTATCCTTTTCATAAGTGTAGCTGTTAGTAACTATAGTTCCTCTATCCTCTGGCATAACTTTGTTGTAGAGATCTTTTATGTCATTATCAATCAAAGCCTTTCTGCTGTATGCAAAGTCATCTAAAGTTCCTGATAAACTGTAGTTTCCGTAAGGGTTACTTCCAACAGCGGTAATTGCTCCTGTAAAGTCTTACTTTAAAATAAAAGACCATCAACCCTTGATATTACTTAGGTTGATGGCTATGAGATTTAACCCATTGGAAGAAAACTAGAATCAATTTTCTGCTTGTTAACAAACTCTTTCTTTGATGTATCATTAATTCCTTATTCTAAGGTTCATTTAGTTTTAAATTATATTTACTTGTTATTTCCTCAAGCCAAGGAGTACAAGCTTTATTCTTATTAGTAAAAAGTGATGTTGTTGAAGTAGCTTAATTATATTTGCATCTTTACTAATTATATTCTTTCCACTGATTTTATTCATATACTGAAAAATCGTACTTTATATCTATACAGCTTTCTGTGCTACTCTTTGCAAAACTTGAACTCCTCTAGCTAACACAGTATTTCCATACTCTAAAGAAGAAAGTCTCAAAACTATATTTTTACAGCCTTTTTCTCTTTATTTATATTACCATTTCATCATAAATATCTATATAATCAACATTAACTTCTACAAATTTCCCAAGCATGTTAACCAAATTTTCATTATAATTAGTTTCAAAACATACTATGCTGTCTTTTAATCTTAATGTGGCGTATCCATCATCATCATAACTTTCAAAAATACCACTAATCCTTACTTTTCTATCTTTCAATTGCATACAATGCTTTTTCTCATTAACTACTTTTATTTCTGTAATAGGACTTGGTATGTCTATTTCCACAAAATAATCTTTTAACTTTGGTTCATTTCCATGCCATATTCCAACACATTCACCATATTCAGAAAAAAACACAACTTCCAATTCTCCATGTGTATTTTTTCTTATACATCTTATACTTATTTTCATAAATTCCTCCTTACTTCTGTACCCTTCTAAGAGTATTGTAATAATTCATTGTATCTGTAACGATATCATAAACCCAGATTTCTTCATGATAATGAAACTTACCTGTACCCATCTTACTCATTTCATGTAGTCCAAAACGTATACTTCTTAATCCTCCTGAAGAGAATATTCTGTCAGGGTCACTTTGACCTGTTATAGGGTGAATATTTGTATATGGGCCTTCCCCCAAAAATTCATCCCATAACCTAGCTGCATCCTTTGCTCTTACAGGATTTGGAGATTTTATTTCTTGATTTCTTATAACTTTAGTAGCATTGCTTGGTTTATTAACTCGTTTAGTGACAACTTTGCTCCCCTTTAGAACAAACCTTGATACAGTTTGCGAAACTCTACTTGCCACCTGAACAGCTCTCTGCCCAACCCTTTGTGCAATCTGAGCACCTCTTGTTATCACCGTAGTTCCCATAGTTACGGCCGCTGCAAAAGTTGCTGGAGATGCTATAGCTACTACTGCTGCCACCACAATTGTAGCTG
>NZ_JARUJP010000065.1:0-1776 GCF_033659955.1 Clostridium tanneri | reverse complement strand
GATTCCTCTATAAATTTATCAAAAATAAAAACCATTTCACTTTTCAATGCATCCTTCTCTATTTTCTTAAACAGATTGGATACACTTGTATCGTCTAAAATATTGGAGGAAAATTTCTTAAATACATTTGTACGAGCATCCTTAAAGATGTTACAGAGTGTCGCAGCATCCTCATTTAAGTGTTTTTTCACTTCGTTTTCAACAATGTTACTAATAATTAATCTAATTTTACCATCGCTGATATATTTATTAAGTGTACTAAAAATACCTTTTGAACTAAAATCGTATTTTGCCTCTATAAAGATATTAGTATCTAAGAATATAGATATTGGATAATTTAGCAATCTTATTCCTCCTTTATATGCAATTGACAATAAGTTTTTTCAATAGAATTATATTATTGCTATTGAGAATTTTTTTGCTCCTCTAACGCACTATGTATGATATACATAATTTTCATACTTAAATTAGCTATAATGATAATTACATGTCCAATAAATTTCTAAAACATACATCTCAGAAGTTCATATTATTAGCCTAATTAGAATCACTACAGCACGTAAAATTATATGGATAATGGTAAGTTAAACAATTGAAATTTAAAAATCTTGATAGCATCATGGATACTATATGAATTCAATAATACTATTTTCATAAGTTCAACCTACACTTTAAAATTTTCTAAAAGAATTTATGTATTAAAAAATTCATGCAAATCAACTATAGATTCAATAATAAATTATATCATTCTAAGATATTTTCAAAGAATTTTATACACTTATACTAAATAACGATGAAATTAATCTGGTTTTATGTATTTAGAGATTTCTATTTTATAAGATTCAATTTTACTATTTACTGTATTTTTTAGTTTTTCATATTCCCTATCAAAATCAAATTTATGTTTAGGACCAAATTCTATTTCTACTTTTACTCTTTCCCACTCTGTTTTAAGATATATTTGGGTTAATAAAATTAATGTACCAATAGTAGCTTCCCTAATATCATCATTGTCATCTCCTGATAATTTTCCGATCCAACATTGTTCCACATTTTTAATTGCAGCAATTAATTCATTATCAGCCTTTCCCTTGAAATTCAGATGTAACTCTATTCGGCAAGATAATGTAGTTAATTTATTAATATAGTCCCCCTCAACATTAGGATGGCATTCATCACTTAAATATCGCACTAAGGATACATATTCAGAAATATAAGCCTTTAAACTCTGCATCCATTCTATTCGATTTTTTGATATAAATTCACCAACACGGTTGTTGCTTGTATTTTTATTAGAATAATAAACAGTAATAATGCCTAACAACAATGTCATTATTGAAATAATGTATTCTGGTTTAATAATTTTTAAAAATTCTCGCAATATTTTCATTTCCTGTATATAATTTTAAACTATGCATTATTAGCCCCATAAGTATGTGGCTAATGAAACGTTAATTAAAGATAGCTATTTAATGTTTTCTAAATACGCTTTTAAAGATAAGTTGGTTCTAGATAGATAAGAACAATTTATTCTAATGCCTGTGCTAGATTGCATAACACCAATATATGGACAACCATTATTGTATGGTATTCGGTGAGAATTCATTATTACATTGAATTGAGAACGCTTTACATATTGTTCACCTGCATCAGTAAGTTGAATTAACGCAATACCATGTTTTGAAGCGTATTCGATTGCACCAGATTGAAAATTTGAAGATGAAATCAATATACCTTTATTTGTACCACAAGCACGAATTTTATCATAAAGGATCT
>NZ_JARUJP010000064.1:0-1859 GCF_033659955.1 Clostridium tanneri | reverse complement strand
CGTGTGTCCAGAAGAAACAAATTGATTTGTTTCATGCTATATAAAAGATGAGGGTGGGCCCCTCGGAGTCGCTATACAGGTAGAGACTTCAAATCACCTTAAGGTGCTGTTGCCAAAAACAACGGTATTGAGCGTTAAGGAAAAGGCAAAACAAAAGATTTTGTCAGATATATGTTGCGGAGATGAACGAAAGTGAACCATCGAAGACGCTTCGAAACGCTCAGCTGCTATCAAAACCAAGGTCGGTATGGCTATCTTGGGATAAGTCTAGAAGAAACCTGTTTACTGACTAGGCGATAGCCGGGGTAAAGGTGGCATGAACGCAACATAGGCTTTTATATGGAACTGGAGAACCTACGATTTTGATGTCAAGGGAAAAGTCACAAGCAAAGACCTTGCGAGGATGAAAGTACCAATGCAAAATATAGGGGCGGAACAGCTTATAGTAGTGAAGAAACTTCTGTAATGGGAGCGGAGCAAAGAAGCTGTATTATCCTGTTTTATATTTTGGTCAACCATTTTGTGGGAGGAATCGAATGAATAAAACAAAGTCGTTTGAGATTTCTAAAAGACTAGTTTATGAGGCATATAGGGAAATTAAGGCTAATAAAGGCGCAGCCGGCGTAGATGATGTTACACTTGAACAATTTGATAGTGACTTGCAAAAGAACTTGTATAAGATATGGAATCGAATGTCATCAGGAACCTACTTTCCTCCATCAGTAAAAGCTGTAGATATTCCTAAGAAAAATGGAGGAACAAGGACATTAGGTATACCAACTGTTGCTGATAGAATCGCACAAATGGTAGTTAAACTGAAATTTGAAAATAAAGTTGAAAAATACTTTCTACCTGATTCCTACGGGTATAGGCCTGGTAAATCAGCACATGATGCCATAGAAGTAACTAGGAAAAGATGCTGGCAGTATAATTGGGTACTAGAGTTTGATATTAAAGGCTTGTTCGATAACATAAATCATGATTTGCTAATGAAGGCTGTGAGAAAGCACACAAATTGCAAATGGGAACTACTTTACATTGAAAGATGGCTAAAGGTACCTTTTGAGAAATCAAATGGTGAGGCTGTTGCAAGAGAAACAGGGGTTCCTCAGGGTGGTGTAATAAGTCCAGTACTTGCTAATCTTTTTATGCACTATGTATTTGATAAGTGGATGAAAATAAATTTTCCTGATAATCCTTGGTGTAGATATGCAGATGATGGTCTTGTGCATTGTAAAACGATGAGACAAGCCCAATACATAAAGGATTGTTTAGATAAGAGGTTCAAAGAGTGTAATCTTGAAATCCACCCTGATAAAACGAAAATAGTGTATTGTAAGGATAGTAATAGAAAAGAAAATCATGAGAATATAGAGTTTACGTTTCTAAGTTATACTTTTAGACCTAGAAAGGCTAAAGGAAAAGATAATATTGAATTTACTAGCTTTCTACCCGCCATTAGCAGTAAAGCTAAAAACCATATTCGCAAAGAAGTTAAGGAATGGCGATTACTTTGGATGACTAATAAAGGACTTAAAGATATAGCTGAAAAATACAATCCCGTAATAAGAGGATGGCTAAACTACTATGGTAAATATGGTAGAAAGGAACTTGCGAAAGTCCTAGATACTATAAATAAACATTTATGTTTTTGGATAAGAAGAAAATATAAAAAGTATAAGCATAAACCGCAAAACGCTAGAAAATGCTTAAGAATGATGTCAGTAAAGTATAGGTTTCTTTTTGCTCATTGGAAAGTAGGGATACTGCCAACGACTGGATAATAGGAGCCGTATGACATGAGAGTGTCACGTACGGTTCTGTGAGAGGCTAGGGGTGAGAGTCCCCGGTCTACTCGA
>NZ_JARUJP010000063.1:0-1904 GCF_033659955.1 Clostridium tanneri | reverse complement strand
GGGGCTGTCGCACTAAAATAATTAGTGCGACAGCTTTTTATACAAAAAAATAAATCTCCCACTCGGAAGAGTGGAAGACCTATGGTAAAATTAACATATGACCAAATACATTAATTTACATAAAAATTATACTTCAAATCGTGGAAATTATCAATTAAAACTTCCACTAAATATTGAGTACATGATTCCCAATAATGATTCAGTGCGTTTGCTAAGTCAGTTTGTAGAGGAGATGGATTTAACAGATTTATATTCGACTTATTCCCGACTAAGGGAAAATCAGGCTACGCCTCGTCAGATGCTGAAGATTGTACTTTACTCTTACATGAATCACAACTATTCTTCTAGAGTAATGGAAACCTCCTGCAGAAGAGATGTAAACTTCATGTACCTCTTAGAAGGTGCACCAATACCAGATCACTCTACTTTTGCAAGGTTTCGTAGCCTTCATTTTGCTCCTTGTTCAGAAGCAATTATGGCTGAAATGACAAATTTTCTTTATGAGATTGGAGAAATATTAGGAGATGCTATATTTATTGATGGCACAAAAATAGAGGCATGTGCTAACAAGTATACTTTTGTTTGGAAAAAAGCAGTTTCAAAAAATTTGGAGAGATTACTTTCTAAATTGGCTAATTTCGTAGCTGAATGTGAAAAACTGTATGGAATAAAGCTTGTATACGAAAACAAAGTAAAAATAAAGCATGTGAAAAAGCTACGCAAGAGGCTGTACGCCTTGAAAGAAGAAGAAAATATAGAATTCGTACATGGATGTGGTAAAAGAAAAACTCCTATTCAACGTTCTATTGAAAAACTCGAAGAGTATCTTGATAAGTTAAAAGAATATACACAGAAAATCCATACCTGCGGTAAACGTAATAGCTATTCCAAGACAGATAAAGATGCAACCTTTATGAGGATGAAAGAAGATGCAATGAAAAATGGTCAGTTAAAGCCAGGTTACAATGTTCAGCATGGAGTAGATTCTGAATATATAGTATGGCTTACTGTTGGCGATCAGCCTACAGATACAACAACATTGATTCCATTTATAAAAAGCATGGAGAATTTCTTGTATTTTAAGTATTTTAAAGTTTCTGCAGATGCAGGTTACGAGAGCGAGGAGAACTATGTTTATATTAAAGAGAATGGACAGTTATCATATATTAAACCAGCAAATTATGAAATATCAAAAACAAGGAAATATAAAAATGATATAAGTAAAATAGAAAACATGGATTATACCGAATTAGGCGATTATTATACTTGCAAAAACAATAGGAACCTAACAGTAAATAAAATAGTAAAAAGAAAAAGCAAGACAGGCTATATAAGTGAAAAAACAATTTATACTTCTGAGGACTGCAGTAACTGTTCTTATAAGAGCAACTGCATAAAGGGACATAACTGCAAAACACCACTAGAGGAAAGAGTTAAAAATCTTGAAACCTCAAAGCTGTTTAACATGCTTCGGAAAGAAAATCTTGAAAGAATTATAAGTGAAGAAGGCTGCGAGTTGAGAATGAATCGAAGTATTCAGGCCGAAGGCTCTTTTGCGGAGATAAAACAGGATATGGGATTTCGTAGATATCTAAGCAAGGGCAAAAGGAATGTTTTGTCAGAAAGCATTCTGTTAGCAATGTCACATAATATAAATAAGCTACATAATAAAATTCAGTCAGATAGAACTGGAACACATCTTTTTTCGCTTAAAAAGAGTTCCTAATTTTTAACTTTTAAAAGCTCTGTAAATCAAAAAAAGCCTTAACATCAAAGGCTTATTAAAGTACGCTATTTTTTAAACATTAAACTCTTTTGGACTTAAATCACAACTAAAATTTTATAGAACACCTAAAAAAACGCTGTCGCGTTAGCAAATTTTTTTATGCTAATGCGACAGCTCC
>NZ_JARUJP010000062.1:0-1922 GCF_033659955.1 Clostridium tanneri | reverse complement strand
ATGTGCGCCCAGCATGGGCGCTTACTTGTCGGTGAAAGTCCGATACGGGGGTTGATAGTGCCAACCGTTAGCTTAAGACAAGGGTGTCCATCGTGAGGTGGAATCTGAAGGAAGTCGGCGGCAAAGCTCTGGTCTGACGAACAGAAACTACATATGAGGCATATGCTTGTGGGTGAGTTTGCATGACAAAACGAAACCCTAAACTATCCGAAACAGGCGGTGTAAATGTAGCAGACATATGGGGTGAAAGTAAGCGTTCTTACCTGGGGAGGTCTTACAAATAAATTACCCAAAGATATATTTCTAGGTAATAACCCATGTAGTGATATATGGCTGAATTGTAAGAAGTCAGCAGAGGTCATAGTACCACGTGAAAACGCGTTAGCGTGGGAAGGACTGAACGTTAGGAGGTTTTCAACTTTGATAAACTCAAAGAATCAAAATAAAAAGCAGACAACTCAGCATAGAGGTCGCCTTGTGGAAGTAGAAGTGGAACTTCAAGGTAAGCAAGGGGCGCTTAATGAAAATTTGGCGTTTACAAAGAGAGAAAGAGAAAACGATGAGTTAGATGATACCAGTAACTTACTCGATAGAGTATTAGAGCGTGAAAATATGCTTATTGCTATGAAACGAGTAATTTCAAACAAAGGAAGTCATGGTGTTGATGGTATGAGAGTCGATGAACTTCGGACGTTTATCATTGACAACTGGCTGAAAATTAAAGAAAAGTTACTGGAAGGTAGATATAAACCATCTCCAGTCAGGAGGGTAGAAATACCAAAGCCTGACGGCGGAATAAGATTGCTTGGGATACCTACTATACTTGATAGGCTAATACAGCAAGCGATAGCTCAAGAACTTAATAAAATTTATGACCATACATTCTCAGAAAGTAGTTATGGATTTAGACCTAATAAAAGTGCTAAGCAAGCTATACTCAGGGCAAAAGAATATATTAATGAAGGGTATAGATGGGTAGTGGACATGGATTTGGAAAAGTTCTTTGATAAAGTTAATCATGATATATTAATGGATAGGTTATCAAAGAAGATTAGGGACAAAAGAGTTCTAAAGTTGATAAGGGCATATCTTCAATCAGGAATCATGATAAATGGAATCAAAGTAAATTCTGATGAAGGTACTCCGCAAGGGGGACCGTTAAGTCCACTACTAGCTAATATAATGCTTGATGAGGTAGATAAGGAACTTGAGAAGAGAGGGCATAGATTTTGCAGATTTGCTGACGATGCAAATGTGTATGTAAGAAGTAGAAAAGCAGGCTTGAGGGTAATGGAAAGTATGAGAAATATACTTGAAGGACGCCTAAAACTCAAGGTTAATGAGAATAAAAGTGCAGTAGACCTTGTATCTAAAAGAAAATATCTAGGTTTCTCGTTCTACTTTGTTAAAGGTGGAGTAAATATAAGAATTCATGAGAAATCGTACAGAAGATTCAAGTTAAGAATTAGAGAGATAACTAATCGAAATATGGGTATAAGTATGGAGTTAAGGATAAAGAAACTCAACGAATATACCGTAGGTTGGATTAACTATTATGGAGTAGCGAAGGCTGCCGCCAGAATAAAGGAACTGGAGGAATGGCTAAGAAGAAGGTTGCGAGCATGTATCTGGAAGCAATGGAAGAAGGTTAAGACCAGAGGTCGTAATCTCATGAAATTTGGAGTACCCGAGTACAAAGCTTGGGAATACGCTAACACAAGGAAAGGCTACTGGAGAATATCCAACAGCCCAATTCTTAATACAACTCTAAATAATAGATATCTTGAAAGTCTTAAATATAAAAGTATTTCCAAGAGGTATCAACTAATTCATAATTCTTAATGAACCGCTGTGTACCGAACGGTACGCACAGTGGTGTGAGAGGTCGCTGAATAAAATAATTATTCAGCTCCTACTCGATT
>NZ_JARUJP010000061.1:0-2097 GCF_033659955.1 Clostridium tanneri | reverse complement strand
CTGATCATTTTCATCTTTTCCAAATACAGGAGTTTCCTCTGCCGGAGTTTTTCCATTACTTCCAGTAGTACGGCCATGGGGTCAGACCCCATGGCAGAAAACTGGAAACAGTTTTCTGCTTGCTATAAACCTCAATCTGAAACGGAAATGTTGGATTTTCTATATATTTTTTGAATCCAGATAGAACTTTATCTAGTTCAACATCTCCTTCTAAAGGGATTAATAGATTTTTATTCATAAGTTTTGCCAGCTCTCTATACTTCTTTTCATGGAATTCCAAACTTACACTTTGTCTGTTAAGAGTACTAGCTAATCCTAACGTAATCACAGGAAAAGGTCGTACTAAATTATGAACATGAAATGTGGGAATATAACTGTTATTCCCTGACTTAACTTCAAGCAAAATTCCGACCAATATTGGGCCTATTCTATTTATCAAATGCATAGGTTTATACACACCCAGTGAAGGAAATAATTCGTTCCAATCTTGCGTAATTCTTTTTTTATCTGCAATTGTTAACTTACTCAACGTCATGGGTTTACCTCCATAATTCTTATAATATTTGATGAGCCGTTACCTAAAATTTTACTTTACTATAGTATAAAAAGGTGGAACACTATATTTTATTAGCTGCTCCACCTTAACTTACCTTTATTTATTCAGTTGCATTCTTTTTAACCACACTTCTTCAAATTCATGTTTATCTATTTCCATGGGCTTGAATTGATTATCTAAAGCTATTTCTGACAAAGTTGGTAATGGTTCTTCTGATAATCTTGTTCCTCGGAATTCAGTATTTAAGTCCGCATATCCTATTTTATTATCCCTATAAATTTCAACTTTTCTTATCTCATTATACTTATTATCAATTTCTGAATATATAATAATTGGTTCATTTTGTAAACTATGAATCCATTCTACCTTCAAATACTTCATTCTTTATCACTTCTTTATTTTATAAAATCTCTAAAACTAATTATAATCTCAATTATTCCAAATGAAATTCTTCTTTAGAATACTATTAAGTTTCAAAAAACAGTACTTTTGTAAAGCACCGTTTTTTATAACTTAATAATTTAAACCAATAGAATTTAGGTTCTTTTATTTATAACTAATATATTTTTCCCATCCTTTAGAGCATACTTCTTCAAATGTTGGAACAGTAACCATACCATATAGATCATGTGTACCAACCTTTAAATCTAATGCATCTTTTGGAGATTCCCACTCCGTTTCACATTCTAAGCAACATACATATAGTTCATTTGTATCAATTGCTTTTACTATTTCAATCCATCCTTGAGTACAAATTGGACACCACCTAATCCTGTACTTACCGAAGCTCTCCATTGCATCTCCTCCATTTTTATGGCAATAATAGATTTATATTATAGTTCCCACCCATACCAGGATAAGCCGTTATAAGTCTATTTGTTCCCTGTCTTGTAATTATAGTAATATGATTTAAGTTCTGTAATTGTCCTCCATATCCTCCTGCATATCCAGCACCTTGAAATGGTATATGATAAATATCCGCACCTCCAGATGTTATAGGAGTGATATTTTTTGCATTTATCCAAGCATTATTTATCATTTTAACTGGATCTCCGTAAAAAATTCCATGTTCAGGCTTTTGCAAATTATTTATTGTATGTTTTCCAACATGCTCAAATCTAGTTTCTCCATGTTTACTTATAATACTCCAATCAAGACTACTATCATTACCACTTCTTGAAAATCTTATATAACCTTTGGATTTAATCTTTCCAATTCCTGATATACTTTTTGAAACTCTACTTGCCACCTGAACAGCTCTCTGTCCAACTCTTTGTGCAATCTGAGCACCTCTTGTTATCACCGTAGTTCCCATAGTTACAGCTGCTGCAAAAGTTGCTGGCGAAGCTATAGCTACTATTGCAGCAACTACAACGACTGCCGCAACTGCTGCCAAAGCCCATTTAACCCATCCTGATAAATATCCGTTTGGATCAGTCATGTTAATAGGGTTATTTTTGCAATACGCAAATACATTATGAGATAATAAGTCACCTCTGCTTCCGCCTAATGCATCAGCATTCAGGTATCTCCCCCACTCT
>NZ_JARUJP010000060.1:0-2120 GCF_033659955.1 Clostridium tanneri | reverse complement strand
GTTTTATAATTCATAGTCAGGAAAATTTAAAAATTATTTTGCAAAAAAATCGATTCTCACGCTACGCGTGGCCCGAAAGGGCATGACGAACTTGCATTGTTATATTCATTAGTTGCCATGCAAGTTGAACAAGTTGCTACATTTAAAAAATTAGTCGCTAGACTTAAAACTGACCCAGTATTTAGATATACCTGTGGCTTTAATATTCTATCAAAACACCTTCAGCATTAACTTTTAGTAGCTTTTCAGCTAAAGTTTCAAGCAGTCCATCTTTAGAAGATGACTTTTTGAATTTAGTGAAAAGAGGAAAGTCATTAGGTATAATAGATGTCACTAATGTAGCTATTGATTCTACGAAAATAGATGATTATGAGAAAGCTAAACCTAAATCAAAATTAAAAAATGACGGTAAATCAGCAAACTGGAGCGCCAAACGAGATACCGATAGTAACAAAATATGTTGGCTTGGATATAAGCTTCGCATTTTAGCAGATTGCAAAAGTGAGCTACCATTAAGCGTACTTCTTTCACCAGCAAGTTATAGTGATAGCGAGTTAGCTGTACCATTAATGCAACTTTAGATTGAAAGAACTTTTAAGCGTAGATAACCTGCGTTCAGCAGGTATACACAAAGCTAAAGTAATTGCTATCTTAAATTGTATGGCTTTAGTTGGAGGTACAATTGCAGTTAACCAAAAGTCTAACGACTTAAATAAAGTAGCGTAATATAAGAAAAATTCAAAGTTATCCATAGGTACGATAGTGCCTAGCTTTGCTATACTTGTTTTAACAAGGAACTAATAAAAAGCATCCATAGTTTTCAAATACATGGATATTAATCTAGTAAAAGTAAGATGTATAAATTGTATAAAGTATAAATTTTCAATTATCCAATTTACTTAATTAGAATAGAGAATTATATTTTAGTAGATATAAATTTCATTTGAACCAAACAATTCAATAGGTATATCAAATGTTTGCTACTAGACAGTACATTATCACGGGTAAATTTTATATTAAAGTTAGGTGTATATTATGAAAAATGATGAATTAGTAAGCTTTGTGATTGCAGCTTATAATGTAGAGAAATATATTAAAGAGTGCGTAGATTCATGTCTAAATCAAACTTATTCTAATATACAGGTTTGTATTACAGATGACGGCTCAAAAGATAATACATGGGATATATTGAACAAATATTACTCAAAAGATAACAGAGTAAAGCTAAGTAAGTTTGATAAAAATAGAGGAAAGGTAGCAGCATATAATAATTCTGTAGAAATGGCGAGTGGAAAATATATTGCTGTACTAGGTGCTGATGATATAAGTTTTAAGTATAGAATAGAGGAGCAAATAAAATATATGAAACAAAGTCGATCTATATCATTAGTATATGGAGATCTTGAAGTAACTGATGAAAAACTGAATAAAATAAAAGTATTATGCAGTGATTTTATAGAAGATAAAGAGGAAAGACTTAAAAAGTTATTAAATAATAATATTATTTCTGGAGGGACGATGTTGGTTAACTCCAAGTTTAAAGATATTATTTTTCCAGTACCTAACAAATTATTGTTTGAAGATTGGTGGATAGCTTTTATTGCTAATTACTATGGAGATATTGTGAAAGTTAATAAACCACTAATTAAGTATAGGCAACATTCCAAGAATGATAACGGGAGTTTTAATAAAAGTATACCGCAAGTTATAAATTTGATGAAAAGGGATTATAAAAGACACTTTAATTATTACGAACACTTTAAAGATTTTATAAATAGAAAAGTAGAAGATGATATAAAAAGAAAGTTATATAATGATATAATTAGTTATAACAGTTTAAAAAGAGAATTTATATTATCAAAAAATTTATTTGAGAGAATAAGAATCAAAAAAAAATATAGATACTTAAAAATAAATAGTAAAAATCTCATCTATTTTTTATTTGGAGATAACATAATAAAGGGAAAGTTATATATTAAACGTGTTTTAAGACTGTCTTAGGAATAAATATATGGCTGAGTAATTTATTGTATGACACATGTAAGTAATAACTATTACCAACTTCTAAGGAATACAGGAGGGAAGAAATGTCACAGTTAAAAGATGAATTAATGAAAAAG
>NZ_JARUJP010000059.1:0-2138 GCF_033659955.1 Clostridium tanneri | reverse complement strand
TTATGCCAAGAATAATCCTGTTAATATGACAGATGAAAATGGATATCTGTCAGGATGGGTTAAATGGGCTATAGCAGCAGTTGTAGCAGTAGTTGCAGTTGCGGCGGTTATAGCTATAGCATCACCAGCTACTGCAGCAGCAGCTGTAACTATGGGAACTGCTGCGTTAACTAGAATATCGCAGATTGTACAACGAGTTGGTCAGAGAGCTGTGCAGGTCGCAAGTAAGTTAAAAAATAAATCTACAGGTGCATATAATTCATCATACAAAGGTGGAGAAACTGGTCTAGGAAAGTTAAGTGGTAGGTCTATTAATGTTACAAGGAAAGGATTAAATATTGTAAAAAGCCATATAACAACTTTTGAAGAATATGGGCCTAATAATGCTATGATAAATAGACTTGAAAATGCATTAGTTAAAGGAAAACAAGTAACGGGATCAGATGCGAGTTTTTATATGCATGAGATTTCGGAGTCAACTATAATGTCCAAAGGACTTAGTTATAATGAAGCACACGCTGCTGCATTAAGTAAATATGGAGTTTCACCATTTAGTGTATATCATCCTGAAGTTATAAATATGTATCCACAAGAATTTAATTCAAGATGGATAAATTTTTGGAGGTAGAAATGATAATTGTAGAAAATAAAACAAAATTTATAAGAGCTAGATTATGGACAGATGAGTTACCAGAATTGAAATATAACACTATTGAAGTGCTGAAAGTAGATATAGAAACTGTTAATGCTGAAAATTGGCAACAAAAGTATTTAGGACTGGAATTGTCACTATCAAGAAATAGCAGCAATTATGCTTTATTGGGTGTAAAATATGTACCAAGTAAAGAAAAAGTTTTAAAAGTAAAGGTTAATGTAGGTATGTCTAACGATGTAATATTAAAAAATAATATTGCACAAGAAATTGATGAAGTTCATGTAGGAATACCTAAAGAATATGCAGCACCTATTATTAATTATATACAAGAAAATATTAACAAAATAAACATTCCACCAGGTACATTACTTTTTAATACAGGAGCACATGGATATATAGGCTCAAGTCAAACAGTATTTTTGTTATCAACTAAAATTCTTATAAATATGATTCATAAGGATTTAAAATCAATATATGAAGATGATTTAATTAAAGTAATTGATGAAAGTATAAAATGACGAGTAGGTATAACTTGAAATTAAAGTAGTAATTTATTGTTTAAGGCAGAAAACACTGTTACTGAAGAGATATTGTAGGGAAGTTATTAGGAGAATTTAAAATGAAATATTATAAAATAATGTTTGATGATGAAAGAATTAAGAAAGATGATATAGTATGTTTTACAGAAAAGGAATATGAGAGAAGATATGGAGTAAAACAATACGATTTAAATGATGGCAAGTTTATTGATAACTGGAGTGATATTTTTACTTTCTATTACAATGAGAAAGATGGGAATCAACCAACTGACTATATATCTAATAATTTAGGTTGGTTTTTAGTATCTCATAGGTTTCAGCAAATTATGAAAAGTTTTCGAGAAGAGCAAATACAATATTTACCTGTCAATATTAAAGAAACAAATACTGGAAAAGTGTTAAATGAATTTTTGTAGTTAATATTGTAAATTTAGTTGATGCACTAGATTTATCAAACTCCGAATACACGGAATTTCAGGTAAGAGGAAATAAGTATATTACAGTTATTAAATATGCATTAAAAGAGGATAAATTAGAAAGAAGACATTTGGTGAGATTAACTAATAGTAAATTTTCAGTTTTTATATCTGAGGAATTAAAGATTGCATTAGAAAATAATAAAATAACTGGATGTGACTTTTTAGAGGTTAAAACAATATAGTAAGCAGAGAAGTGTTTTCGGTTTTCTGCTAAGGAGTTTGCCGACATAGCCATCAACCTAAGCAATAACAAAGGCTGATGGCTTTTTATGGCACCTTATTGCAGTAAGTTGGCAGTTTACCCCAGGAAACTTGACTTTAACTGGTAAGCTCTATTTAAATCATAGCATTTATAAGTGGCAAACTGCAGACTTCAAAGATTTTAGTAAACTAAAGACAGCTATAGGAAGTAATATAGGTGGAACCTATTCACTAAATGGATTAATTAGAAACTTCAATTATTCC
>NZ_JARUJP010000058.1:0-2450 GCF_033659955.1 Clostridium tanneri | reverse complement strand
AAGGTATTTAGCAATTTCTGTATCACTATTCCATATTAGACTATTAGGCTCTAATATAGAATTATAAATTATTGAAACCTCATCTAACTGAAGTAGAAAATCTTTAACCGAAATACCCGTATCTATATATTTTTTCAGCTCTTTAAATAGGTTTTTTTCAGTAACCTTCTTATTCTTACAATTCCCAAAATATCTTATATATTTTGTAATATTCTTTTCGCCAACTCTACCTGTTACTTTATTCCATATACTATTTACATAACTATGCTCGGATGGATTTACCTTTGAAAAAAGATAATTTTTCAGTAGATCGATAGCTATAAGTTCTACCTCTCTATCATTGATGTTTCAAATATTACATATGGATTTGAATAATCTAAAACAAGAATTTCAACTACAACAATGTTTTTACATATGTACTTGAAATAATCCAATAGTACTATAATATCCATTAATCCTGCTGATTTGTCAGTACATGTATTTTTAATTGCACTTTTGTAATATTTATAACAATTCATTAATAATTCATTACTCTTTGATGTGACATTAACTAAATTACTTACTTTATCTTTTACTATATATTTGTTGTAATATCCACCATTTGTATCATTCAACATTATTCTATTTGATATATTCTCTGGAGTATAAATATCTTCTTCAAAAATTAATCTACTTATTTTATCTAACCTTTTTTATTGCCTTCTACATCAATGTTATCCTTTATAAGTTCTTTAATATTCCAGTGAATTGCTTTTATAATGATCGATAATGTAGTAAGTCTTTCTTGCCAATGCTCTTTATAGTTATCGTTGTCAACCAACACCATTGAACCAAGATAATGTTGATTACTTTCATCAAAGCCAATAATAATATCATTCCATAATTCTTTCCAATTATCATTTTTCTAAGAATAATCCCTTTGAAATACTGGTATTTTAAATTTGGAGTCATCCATAAAGATACGTGATACATTCTTAGTTTCCGCATTCATGCTACTCGTTTTTGTTATCCTTAGATAAATTATGCTTGTACATTTTGCATGAATGCATATTAATATTAATACTTTTGGGTGACTTTATAAATTTAACATTTTCCATATCATTCTTAATTGTGCTGCGAATTACAAAACTTTTATATTATAATGTATCAATTAAGTACTTTTAGATAATTTCTATATTTACTTAATTTACTTATAATTTGATTCTTTTATTTCTCAAAATTAGTTTTTCCCCTATGTCACTCATTTGCTTAATTAATTTTCCAGAATGATTCACTATATTTATTATCACAAAATTTGTTGCTCATCTTTGAATATTTATCAACTGCTTTTTTTACAATCTCATCTTCATTTTCAACAGTATAATACTTTCTTATTTTACTAAAAATTTTCCTTATCAAATCTTCTGTAACTTCATCATAATTTTTAGTAAACTCTTTTCTCTGTTGATAGGTTGGGTAACAATTATTATAAAAATACTCCTCTTCTTTAACTCCATCATCATTAAATTCAATGCATAAATCAAATGCTCTATCTATATCATCTCCTTTTAAGTTTAGCAATTTTTTCCCTTCAATATCTGCTCTTATTTCTTCTATTATCTGTAATGCTTTCTCTTCGACTGTACCGCAATTCCTTTCAAATTCATCATTAAGAATGTGAATTAATTCATGGCTTAATATTTGCAAAAGACCGCTTTTGGTATTTTGCAAATATTAATCAATAAGTAATTTGGACAGCTCAATTTTATATTTTCCTGTACAAGTTTTATAGAGTTCTGCACTCAGACCTTTACTAAATATCTTTACAACAAATAATATTTTTTTAGACTCTAAATTTTTATATTTAATTTTCATTGCACTACATACTTCCAAAGCTAACGTTTTATTTAACTTTGGTTTGTAAAATGCTAATCTTATTGTTATAAGATGTAAGCTCATTTTTATCCCAATAACAATCATAATAACTACTAATATTGTTACAATAGTATAAAAAAACATTTCTTTATTCTCCTTAAATTATTTTATCATATCTATATAACTACATTAATTCCAATTTAATTTTAATCATTCAATTATTAATGTAAATTTATTTTTCCATACTTTGTCTTCTTTTAAATCTTTCTTATTAACATATGTATCATACACATTTTTAAGTGTAGGTGCAGACTTATCCCATGTATCGGGCTGATTTTTAATTATTCCCCTCTTTTCATAGGCTTCCATTATTAAGTCTCCTAATAATGTCCTTGTTTTATTTCAAGTCCAAAAACCTTAGCTAATGTTTCTTTTAGTCCATTAGCTGTGTGTACTGGAAGCATTGGCTTCGGATTAGTTGTTCTATTAACTAATAATGGGTTGACATGGTCAAGCAAAATTGTAACACTTAGTTCGATTAATTTTACAAATACCTCTTTTCAAAGGGCGTAAGCCCACCTAATGAGCTATGTGGC
>NZ_JARUJP010000057.1:0-2512 GCF_033659955.1 Clostridium tanneri | reverse complement strand
AACGATATAAAGTTGACTTATGTTATCACTTGCAATGGTAGTGCAGGCGACTTGGAGAATGCATACAATAAGAATGTTTGAAAATATTTAATGAGAAAGATGAACTTAATTTTGAGGAAGTTAAGAATATAATGAAAGAATTTACTGTACCTAGAGAAAAATTTATTGCATCGTTTAGTAATAGAGTACTTAAAACAAGAAACTATAAGAAGATAATATTTGAAATTCTTAAAGCTGTTAAAAGAAGTTTTGGTGGAGATTTAATCGAAGAATAGTAAGCGGCTAATAAGAAAGTGGATGGAAAGCGTTTAAAAAGTGTGAGATAATCTTCTAAAATAAGTTTTAAAGTTTTTAAAGTTTACTTGAAAAACTTTAAAAGGAGGTTTTAGATGGATACTCAAAAAGCAACTCAAGAGTATAGAATGAACCAATGGATTAAAATTATACGAGAATGTCGCAGTAGTGGAGAAAATATATCTTCTTGGTGCAGAAACAATAACATTAGGACTAATAGTTACTACTATTGGTTAAGAAAAATTCGCACTGCTGCCTGTAAGGCGCTTCCCTCTATAAACTCTCAGGAACAAATAGTTCCCTTAGACACATCTAAGTTATCAACTTCCACTTCTATAGACGTAGCCTATGTTTCTTCAGAAACAGACCAGGCTGATATTATTATCCGCTTAGGATCTGCAGTGCTCGAAATTCACAACAGTGCTTCAGCTAGCTTAATTGAAAATACTATAAGGGTACTACAAAATGCTAGGTGACATTTCAAAGGCAGAAAAAATATACATCGCAACAGGTTATACTGATATGAGAAAGTCGATTGATGGACTGGCTGCAATTGTACAGCAAAACTTTGAGTTGAATCCTTTCCAGAACAGCCTGTTCCTATTCTGCGGTCGAAAACGGGATCGAATGAAAGCACTTTATTGGGAAGGTGATGGGTTTGTACTTCTATATAAGCGTTTAGAAACTGGCTACTTTCAATGGCCAAAGGATGCTGAGGCAGTCAAATCTATCACGCCTCAGGAGTTTCGGTGGCTCTTAGAAGGTCTCTCCATAAATCAACCTAAGGCTGTAAAAAAGGTAGATATACAAACTGCTATTTAAGGGCAAAAAAGTCTGGAAATATGCGGCTCTTCGAGCTTTTATTGATGCGAAAATTCTGATTTTATGGTATAATATAGGTAAATAAAATCAGTAAAGGAACTGTCGATTATGTATACGGAAGAACAGATAACAAAACTCGAAAAACGTATTGAGCAGCTGGAACATGAGAATAAAACCCTACATGAGACAGTTGAATTTCTGACCCGTAAATTATTTGGAAGAAGCAGTGAGAAAACATCAGTTGTTACAGGTCAGATGTCTCTTTTTAATGAAGTTGAAGTAGAAAGTAATCCATCTGCCCCAGAACCAAACTTACAGGATGTATCAAATTACAGACGTAAGAAGTTCAAAGGACAGCGAGCAGAACTTTTGAAGGATCTTCCTCATGATACGATGCTATGTGCCCTTGCTGAGGATGAACGTTTTTGCGAGAAATGTGGAACAGAGCTTGTTAGCATCGGCAAGGAGTTCATTAGAACTGAGATTGAGTTTATTCCTGCCAAGATTCGTGTTATCGATTATTATAGGGAATCTTATGAATGTCGAAAATGCCGTAAGGCTGGTTTACCATATATAGAGAAATCACCTATGCCCTACCCTGTAGTGCAGCACTCCATGGCTTCGCCATCTACAGTTGCACACATTATGTATCAGAAGTTTGTGAATGCTCTTCCTCTATATCGTCAGGAGAAGGAATGGGAATCTTTAGGTGTGAAGCTTAGTCGTGCAACTATGGCAAACTGGATTATGGTTGCTTCGGAAAATTGGCTGAAACCCCTTACCAATTTGATGCACCAAAAGCTGATAGAAGAAAATTATCTGCATGCTGATGAGACACCTGTCCAAGTTTTGATGGAGCCTGGTAGGAAAAACTCATCGGATTCCTATATGTGGGTTTACAGCACCTATGCAGGGAGCAAGAAGCCTATACGGCTCTTTGACTATCAACCTTCACGAAGTGGTGACTGTCCTCAAAAGTTCTTGAAAGGTTTCAAGGGATTTCTACATACGGATGCATACAGTGGCTACAATAAAGTCCCGGGAATAACCAGATGCTTCTGCTGGGCGCATCTAAGACGGTACTTCGTAGAAGCCATTCCAAAGGACATCAGCAGCCCTGAAGCTACTCTCCCCGCAAAGGGACTTGAGTTCTGCAATAAACTCTTTGAGATAGAGAAATCGCTGACAAACCTCTCGCCGGAGGAAAGAAAGTCCAAGCGTCTTGAAACGGAAAAGCCGATTCTTGATGCCTTTTGGTCATGGGTTGATTCAGTAAGATCTAACTGTTTACCTAAATCTAAGATTGGCAAAGCAATGGAATATGCACTTAACCATAAGGATGGGTTTATGAATTATCTCGTTGATGGCAATTGTGTAATCTCCAATAATATCTCGG
>NZ_JARUJP010000056.1:0-2625 GCF_033659955.1 Clostridium tanneri | reverse complement strand
ATATGTTCTTGAAAATAGACTAATATAGAAGGAGTTAAAAGATAAAGATTATTTAAGGAGTGATTCTATGAGGAAATGTATTGTAATAATGGGATAGTCAGAAAAGTAGTATAATATAAAGGAGAGAGTTAAATATGACTATTCCAAATTCAAACAAAGTATATCCAAGAAGCAACGATTACCAAACTATATATCTTAAAAACGTAATTACAAGAGATAATATAAAAGTTGGAGATTATACAATATATAATGATTTTTATAATGACCCAAGAGATTTTGAAAAAAATAATGTCCTATACCAGTATCCTGTAAACAAGGATAAATTAATAATTGGGAAGTTTTGTTCAATTGCATGTAGAGCAAAGTTTCTTATGACCAGTGGAAATCACTCAATGAAATCACTATCTACTTACACCTTTCCAATATTTTATGAGGAATGGGGTTTAGACGTCAGCCATATAACAGATGCCTGGGACAATAAGGGAGATATTGTAATTGGAAATGATGTGTGGATAGGTTATGACGCTATAATTATGTCAGGTGTGAAAATTGGTGATGGTGCAATTATTGGAACAAGAGCAATAGTTACTAATGATGTTCCACCTTATACTATTGTTGGAGGCATACCTGCAAAAGTTATAAAGAAAAGGTTTAGTGACGATACAATTTTAAAACTATTGAAAATTAAGTGGTGGAATTGGTCATACGAAAAAATTGAGGCTAATATTCAATACATTCAATCAGGAAATATTGATGAAGTGGAAACTTGAATCAGATGGAGTTTCCACTCCATCTGATTCTTAGTTGAGCGAATCCAGGGACGTACCCACTCGGAACGTAATCTTAGAGAAAAGTAGAGAACCAAAATCTTTGATTTTGTGTGAATCACTTTCACACCCTGCGAGGGAGTATTAGAGCGGGTAGTTATCGGATAAATTAGTTTAAGGTTTTATGACTAATTTCCAACATATTAGGTAACAAAAGTTTGGGTGCACTGAACGCTGGTGTTCAGTGCACCCAAACTTTTGTGCCCCAATATACTTTTATTCCAACTCATATTCAATTGTTTCAAGCCAATTTATAACCTCTTCCGGTAGAGCGGTGCCGTTTATGGCAATGCCAGGTAAAATTGTAGATTTTGAGCATTCTTTAGCTATATCATCTTCAATTTGGCAAAATCCACCGCCTCCATGAGTGCAAAAGGGAATTACTGTTTTGCCTGTAAAATCATGTTGTTTAAGAAAACTCATAACTGGCGGAGCTAATGTTTTAAACCAGTTAGGCGTGCCTATAAATATTGTTTGATAATCATCTATTGATTGGTTTCCAGATATTAGTTTAGGGCAAAATCCTCGAGCAATTTGATTTCTTACTTCTTTAGCGGCGGTATTATAATCAAAGGAATAATTCTTATCAGGAATTAATTCTATTATAGTGCCACCAGTATGTTTTGCTATTTCTAGTGCTAAATTTTTTGTGTTTTGGAAGAGGGAATAATATACAATTAATGTACTGTTCATATATGTTTTTTCTCCTTTTTATTAAATAACAATTAATCATAGTGCCTTACATTAAACACAGATGTTCACGTATCTTTTAAATTTCCCTTTAGATACATCACATTTATCAATAATTTTAAAACCAGAGGAAATAAGATATTCATCCAAGTCCTCATGGGAGAGGATAACAATCTTATCTGATATTCTACGGGCAGTTTTCATAATATCCACCTGCTCTTTAAGGGTAGTTGGAGAAAACAGCCCATAGGGAAGATCAACAATGGATACATCAAATTTCTCCTGAATATTATGCATATCACCATTAGTTATCACATTTTCATAGTCAAAGTACTGAAGATTTTTCTTTGCATTCTCTGCAATAAGGGGGTTAATTTCCCAGCCCTTAATGTTAATTCCCATATCAAGAGCTTCTAGCACCACTGTTCCTACGCCGCAGCAGGGGTCTACTACTGTGGATTTTAAATTATTAGCTACAGCTATATTTACGATAGCTCTGGAAACACGTACTCCTAAACCATTAGAGTATGAATAGGGTTTTCTATTATGATACTGCCAATTAAACTCATTAGCCTTATACTCTCCAAAAATCCATTTTCCATGAACCTTTATCACAGCTAGAAGTATTTCTGGAGATCGGAGATCTGCTTCTCCTTCTATATTCATTCCAATTTGAAACTCAATTTTACGTCTTTCCTCTAAGTGGAGAGTTTCATCGCCATAGTTTATATAACTAACTTTGAACCTTTCGTAAGATAAGTTATCAGCTTTCATTTGGGACAGGATGTCTTCCAGTGTGTTTCCTGTATAAATTATAGATATACACTGCTTTATAAAAGGACTTCTAGAAGGATCTACATAGTGATAAGAAAAAAAGTGTTTTATTTTTGGAATTTTGTTAAAAAGATATTTCATCTCCATTTGGCAGAGAGATTCTTCATCTTTATTGTGATTGATTATATAAAAGTAAGGTTTTATCTTTCCTAATTTATTACGTCTTGGGTTAGCGTTATTTTGTAAATTTTCTTTAATACTTAGTCTCTTTAACATATTTAAATACCTTTCTTTAAGAGTTTAGAAAAACAAAGGTACTAGCAGAAACAGTTAA
>NZ_JARUJP010000055.1:0-2656 GCF_033659955.1 Clostridium tanneri | reverse complement strand
TGTGCGACACGTTGCTAACTTAAAAGGTTAGCCATTAACTCAAAAAGTTAAGAGAACTAATAGTTTGAAAAGTCAAATGAGAGGGTAACGCCTTGAAGGGCTTTCTCTAATACTCCGAATAGCGATTCCTTAAATAAGAAAGGAATGGTTATAAGCTCGGTGAAGTCGGCTGAGAGTGCACCCTAAGGAGCGATAGCTCCAGGAAAAGCGAACCAGAGGTGGTTGAGTGTATGATAGGTCGGGAGTCTATAAAATATCTATGGTGAGAATATCCGTAAAAGGATTGACTAATTTCCGAAGGTAAGGGTCTAGAACAGTGCATAGTAGAAATGCTATGACCGCCGAAAGTGCGGGGTTCATGGAGACAAGTAAGATTGGTAGTTATGAAAGTCTCTATTCTATTACAGGTAGAATCAAGTGAACAGGCTCAAAGGAAACACTTAAGGATATATGAAAAGATAAAACTATTGGAACGTGGTAAGCTGATGACATGGAGGGCTTATTCCCTGTGAAGTGGCGATAAGGAAAGGCTAAAGCTATAACTTATCTTAACATCAGTGAAAGTAGTGGCATAGTACCGTTGAAACTGGCGAAAGCCAGCGGAGGGATAGCCACAAGTCAATATTAACAGTAAAATTTAAACACACAATAATTATTAGGTTCGAGTAAGACTAAGAGAAGCGAAAACAAAAGTTACAACTGGAGTGATTAGCTGACTAATGACAACCGAGAAAATGAAGCATAAAAAGAAGCAAAAACTAAGAAATAATGAATACTACAATAATCAAGCAATTTATGATGATATTTATACCAAGAGTTTAAAAGGCTATAAATTTAAAAACCTAATGGATATAGTCATGACAGAAGAAAATATATTACTGTCATACAGAAATATCAAAAAGAATAAGGGAAGTAAGACAGCAGGAATTAACAAAAATACAATCATTGAAATTGGAAATAGTAATCCCGAAGAACTGGTAGAGTACGTTAGAAATAGACTAAATAATTATGAACCTCAAGCAATAAGACGTGTAGAGATAGAAAAGGAAAGTGGAGGAATAAGGCCACTGGGGATTTCCACAATTGAAGATAGATTGATTCAACAGTGTATTAAACAGGTATTAGAACCAATATGCGAAGCTAAATTTTACAAACACAGTTATGGATTCAGAGCAAATCGAAGTACAGAACATGCTATTGCGAGAGCAATGAAGCTGATAAACATAGCTAAATTGCATTACGCTGTAGATATTGACATAAAAGCATTTTTCGATAATGTGAATCATGAAAAACTGTTAAAGCAAATGTGGACAATGGGAATACAGGATAAAAACCTCCTAAGTATAATATCCAAAGCCTTAAAAGCAGAGGTTACAGGTATAGGAATACCAGAAAAGGGAACCGTTCAAGGTGGCATTATATCACCATTACTTTCCAATATAGTCCTAAATGAGTTAGATTGGTGGGTAAGCAGCCAATGGGAAAGTTTTATGACAGAACACAACTACTCAAGTCGTAATAAATACCGAGCTATGAAAAACACTAATCTAAAAGAGATGTTTATAGTAAGATATGCAGATGATCTTAAAATATTTTGCAGAAACCACAAAACAGCACAGAAGGCTTTAATGGCAGTAAAGAAGTGGTTAAAAGAAAGATTAGGACTAGAAATAAATTCTGAAAAATCAGAGGTTGTAAACTTAAGAAAAAATTACTCTAACTTCCTAGGTTTTAAAATGAAAGTAATAAATAAAGGGTATAAAAAGGTTGCTACTAGCCGTGTTAGCGACAAAGCTCGAAAGAAAATCATAAATAAAATAAAAGAAAAAATTAAGGCAATACAGAAAAATACTAAAACCGATGAGGTAAATAAATATAATGCATCAATATTAGGAATGCATAACTATTATAGAAATGCAACACAAGTAAGCCTTGCTTTTTATGAAATAGCTTTCTTAGTTAGTAAGAGCCTATATAATAGAACAAAGAAAATACGAAGTGAAACAGGATTAAAAAGCAAAGCATATCTAAAATATTATGGAAAATATAAGTATAAAACCATTTATATCGCAAAAGTAGCTTTATTTCCAATAGGAGGAATTAGTACGAAAGATGCACTGCATCATGTAAATGGAATTTGTAATTATACAGAAGAAGGAAGAAAGAAAATCCATGAAAACCTAAAGGGAATTAACAAAGCTATACTACAATATATCATGAGAAACCCAGTAAATGGGCAGAGTTCAGAATATAATGATAACAGAATTTCTTTATACGTAGCACAATATGGTAAATGTAGTGTAACAGGTGAGACCTTAAAAATAGGAGAAATGGAGGCTCATCATAAGAAACCTAAATCATTAGGCGGAAGTGATGAATATAATAATCTAACTTTTGTATTATCAGATGTACATAAACTGATTCATGCTATTGCAGATAAAACTGTTAAAGAATATAAAGAAAAGCTAAAATTAGATAAAGAAGGCTTGGAAAAACTGAATAAGCTTCGTTTAAAAGTTGGAAATTGTGTGATTTAAAGAAATAAGTTGATATTGATGGAACGCAGTGTGCGGTGAAAGCTGCAAGCACTGTGTGGAGGTGGGGAAAAGGCAGAGATAATTTCAAAGTCTTACCTATTCCTATTGAATTCAAGATA
>NZ_JARUJP010000054.1:0-2705 GCF_033659955.1 Clostridium tanneri | reverse complement strand
TTCACAGTGCCGATGGTACTGCTCGGGAGACTGAGTGGAAGAGTAGGTCGCTGCCAGGTAATTTACAAAAGACACTAAGCGTGAAGCTTAGTGTCTTTTCTATTTAATACTTTTATAGGCCTGGAATTCATTATTAAGAGGCTGGATATACTAAAATATTAGTAAAAGATCAGGATAATTAATAATTCTATATTTTTAAATTAAAATACTTTTGTGAAAGGGAGTTTTGGTATGAATTATATACTAGATACGCACACACATACTATAGTTAGTGGCCATGCATATACAACATGGCTAGAGAATGTGAAAGAAGCAGCTAAAAATGGCATAAAAATTTTAGGAACAACAGATCATGGACCTGCTATGCCTGGAGGACCACATATTTTTCATTTTAAAAATTTAAAAGTTATGCCAAGAGAACTTTTTGGAGTTTTACTTCTAAGAGGGTGTGAAGCAAATATAATAGATTTTCAGGGCAATTTAGATATTCCAGAAAGTGTATTAAAAAATCTAGATGTAGTCATAGCAAGCTTACATGATGTTTGCATAAAACCAGGAACCAGAGAAGAGAATACAGAGGCTTTATTAAATGTGATGAATAATAAATACGTACATATAATAGGACATTCGGGAAATCCTAGTTTTTCTATATATGAAGAAGAGGTAATTAAAAAAGCAAAAGAAAAAGATATTCTTATAGAAATAAATAATGGATCCTTTAATTCCAGATCAGGAAGCGAAGAAAATTGCATGAAGATAGCGAGATTATGTAAAGAATATAATGTTAAAATTGTGCTTGGAAGTGATGCTCACACCTGTTTTCAAATTGGCAAGTTTCCTAAAGCTGAAAAAATACTAGAAGCTATAGATATGCCAGAAGAACTTATAATGAATGTTGGAGGAGATAGATTTATAGACTACTTAAAGAGTAAAGGAAAATTGGAGTAGTACCAGATTTTCTTTTAGTATAATAATATAAGTAATATATATTTACTAAAAAGTATCCTGTAATGATATTTAAATTGAGAATTAGACGAACGTATATAGACTTAATTAATAACAATCTATATACGTTCTAGTTATTAGTGTCCATTAGATTCGCTGTCGCCTTCTTTGTTAAATAAGTCTCGTATGGAGAGAGGAGGTAAACTCCTATCAAACATATCTTCCGTTTGTATATTTATTTTCTCATCTGAAACAAATATACTAGCAAATTCAGTAATTGGATTAATGTAATCCTTTCTGTTTTTATCGGCCATTATATCACCTCCATTAATATTATTAAAAAGAAACATTATAAATATACAAAAGAACTAAAAGCTAATAAAACAAGATTAATGGATTGTTTCTTAAAGAGATGAACATTGATATTATGGAAGCAAGTTTTTTCGGAAAAAACTTAATATGCTGCGGAAATGATTTTTATATATGAATTTTACTGCAAATTTCCATCAGAATTACTTGCTTTTTTTAGGATTTTTAGTGATATTTTTATAAAAGCACCTAATAACAAAAATTAATAAAAGAAGACTATGGTATTTTGACAAAAGTTTAACTATAATAGAAGGTGCAATTTAGTAAGGAAATCACAAAGAATGTTAGCCAAAACTTAAGTTATTTATATTTTATGGGAGGGGAGAAAAGTATGAGTTGGATACAATCAATAAAAGAGTATTGTCCTTATAATGAACAAGAGGAAAAAGATAAAGAGATAATGTTAAAATGTATTAATATATTTAATGATATTTTAACTAGAAATAATGAAATTGTGCATATAACAAGCTCTGCCTTTATAGTTAATAGAGAAAAAGACAAAGTGCTAATGGTCCACCATAATATATATAATTCTTGGTCATGGACAGGGGGTCACGCAGATGGAGAAGAAGATTTATTACTTGTTGCTGTTAAAGAAGCTAAGGAAGAGACAGGGATAAAGAATGTCTATCCAGTTACTAAGGATATTTTTTCATTAGATATTTTACCTGTTATAGGACATATTAAAAAAGGAAAATACGTATCCCCTCATTTACATCTATCAATTGCTTATTTAATAGAAGCAGATGAAAGTGAATTACTTATTATTAAAGAAGATGAAAATAGTGATGTTAAGTGGATTCCAATGAATAAGATAAATATGTATTCTAATGAGCCACATATGCATAAAGTTTACAACAAAATAGTATCTAAAATAAGAGGTTAGTAATTTTAAGAAGGGATAAAGTTATAATATTTGGAAATGACCTATAGTTTTAAAGGTTAACAGTGAACAAACTGAGTCAGGTGTATCAAACTACTATAAATTGAATATAGATAAGAAATATGGTGAATTAATATGATAACTACACCTAAATGAGGGTGTTCGTTATACTATAGTCAGCAAATAATGATAAAATAACAATCGTTCTCTAGTGAGAAAATATAAATAGACAAATGTTTATAAAAGTTGTTGACATAATGTATTTTGTTATGATATTATATAAAAGCTGTCAACGACACCACATAATAATATGTAGTGAACTATGTAAATTAGAATAAATTACTAGTTGACCAGTTAAAGAAAACATGATATGATATATAAGTAGTCGAGTTGAATCGACATGATCCTTGAAAATTAAACAGAGTAAAGATAAGATAACTTATTTTTGAATAAACCAGCAATTCTTTAATGAATCTTCTCAATAAATTGGGAAGTAAGCGACTATCAT
>NZ_JARUJP010000053.1:0-2871 GCF_033659955.1 Clostridium tanneri | reverse complement strand
GCGCTTCATTATTTAATGAAGTGCTTTTTTTTATACATAAAAATATATTTATAAGTTACAAAATGTATATTATAATTATACCTATACGGCATTAATTTTAAGAAATTATTGGAATTAACTAAAAAATGTTATAATTGTTTTATAGTGGGTTCAACCTTCTTGTAAATTTATGATTAAAATGTTATAATTTATGATAATATTGTGAAATATTTATTTAATCTATAAATTACAAAAAGTTTAACAGCTATAAAAATCTTTCAACATGAGAGGAGGATTATTGAACAGATTCTTTAGAAAAGGAAGAGTTCAATAGAATATTATGATAGACGAGAGTAAAATCAGAGCAGCAGTTAGAATGATTATCGAAGCTATAGGGGAGGATCCGAAAAGAGAAGGATTACTAGAAACTCCAGATAGAATTGCAAGAATGTATAAAGAAATTTTTTCAGGAATAAATACATCTCCGGAAGAACATTTAAAGAAAACTTTTACTGCAGATAGTGATGATATAATTTTAGAAAAAGATATAAAGTTCTATTCTATGTGTGAGCATCATTTTGTGCCATTCTATGGAAGAGCTCATGTAGCATATATACCAAGTGGAAAGGTTGCAGGTTTAAGCAAGTTAGCAAGAACAGTAGAAGTCTTTGCTAAAAGACCTCAACTTCAAGAAAGAATGACTACTCAGGTTGCAGATGCAATTATGGAGCATTTAGATGCTAAAGGGGTAATGGTAGTAGTAGAAGCTGAACATATGTGTATGACTATGAGAGGTGTTAAAAAACCAGGAAGTAAGACTGTAACAGTTGTTACTAAAGGCAAGTTTAAAGAAGATTTATCTCTTAGAGAAGAAGTATACAGAATGATTAAAATTTAATAGGGAGAGGCGTTGTATTTGAATAAGGTAAATGCTATTCTAAATAGCAGTAAATATAGAGAGTACCTAAAGCGAAACGAAGAGTACGAAGGAGATAGAGTCTTTTGTAAACATGATATAGGGCATTTTTTGGATGTAGCAAGGATAGCATATATTATGTTTTTGGAAAAGCATATAGAAATAGATAAGCAGATAGTTTATGCAGCGGCATTACTTCATGATATAGGAAGGTGGATGCAATATAAGGACGGCACTCCACATGAAGTAGCTAGCTACAGGTTAGCAGAAGAAATACTAGTAGAATGCGGCTTCATAGAAGAAGATAGAAAAGTAGTTTTAGGAGCTATCTTGAAACATAGAGGTGGATTAGAAGAAAAAGAAACCTTTGATGAAATATTTTATTTAAGTGATAAACTTTCGCGGACATGTTTTTCTTGTGCAGCTGCAAAAGAGTGTAAGTGGTCTGAAGAGAAAAAAAATTATAAAATCACTTACTAGAATATATCGATGACTGAATTATACTAAAGCGAGGTTAAATAATGGATAGAATATACGTAAAAGATCTACAGGTTTATGGATTTCACGGAGTAAATCAGCAGGAAAAGGATATGGGACAAAGATTTATTATATCTTTAGAGCTTTTTCTAGACTTACAAGAGGCCGGAGAAACTGATGATCTAACAAAGACTGTTAACTACGCACAATTGTGTTTTGATGTTGAAGATCAGTTTAAGAAAGAAAAGTATGATTTAATAGAAAAAGCAGCAGAAAAGTTGGCTGAATTTATTTTACTAAAATATGACCTAGTGAACAGGATTAAGGTTCAAATTAAAAAGCCATGGGCTCCTATTGGAAAGCCTGTAGACTATGCAGCAGTGGAGATTGATAGGGGATGGCATACCGCATATGTTGCAATAGGTTCTAATATGGGTCGTAGAGAGCAGAACTTAAATTCTGCTATTGAACTTATAAATGAATCTATTTCTAGTAAAGTAACTAAGGTATCTAACTTCTATGAAACAGAACCGGTGGGATACTTAGACCAAGATAAGTTTCTAAACGGTGCCTTAGAAGTAAAAACACTTTTATCTCCTAATAAGCTAATGAAACTTTTACTAGGAAAAGAAAAAGAACTAAAGCGTGAGAGAATAATAAAGTGGGGGCCAAGGACTATAGATTTAGATGTATTGTTTTATGACAACTTAATTACTTGTGAAGAGGAAATAATCCTACCACACCCGAGAATGCATGAGAGAGAATTTGTACTAAGACCTTTGGCAGATATTGCGCCATACTTGATACATCCAATATTAAATAAAAGAGTTATAGAGCTATTGAATTTAGTTTCTGAGAGTAAATAGTTTTAATAATCATAGGGATGGTTCAAAGAAAAAACTTTGAGCTGTCCCTTTTGTTTTAAGTCTACAGGAAGATTAGTATAGAAATTCACTAAAAATCATAAAGCTTAGAGGAGAATTTATATAGCATTGAAGCTAAAACAAATAAAAACTTTATATTAACAGGCGTAAACCTAATCTGGTGTGTCAGTATAATAAATATGAAGAATTTGTTAGATAGGAATAGAATTAATGACTTAATTTAATATTTTAACTATATAAAGAGTAATGATGTGTTTTTAAAAATGGTATCATAACATTCGTCGCTGAGGTTAGCGAATAAGAACTTAGTTGTCATTAAAGCTTATAAATGTCGATAAAAACTTATTGAAAAAGTTATTGACAAATGATATTTTTCATGATATTATAGTTAAGCTGTCAATGAACGACAGAAAATAAAAAATATTTACAAAGTTCTTGACAAACTTAAGGATATTTGATAAAATGATTAAGTGTTCAAAATTAAGTTAAATGATCCTTGAAAATTAAACAGAGATAAAGATAAGTAAAACTTGTTTTTAAAATAAACCAGCAATTCTTTGAGTTACTTTTAAAGTAACAAAATAGTAATGAGTCACAAACTTTTAAATTGAGAGT
>NZ_JARUJP010000052.1:0-3220 GCF_033659955.1 Clostridium tanneri | reverse complement strand
CTAAATGAGCTTATACAGGAAGAGAACGAACTTCTAAATAAAACTATAACATACACTTATGATAGCGGAGGAAATATATCTAATAGGAAGGAAAATATAAATGGTGTTGAGACTACTATAAGCTATCTATATGAAACTCCTTGGAAGGATAAACTGACACATTATAATGGAAATAAGATAACTTATGATACAATAGGCAATCCTAAGACCTATGCTGGTTATACCTACAGCTGGGAAGAAGGAAGAAGATTAACCTCCATTGTAGGTAGTGATATCAATGCATTCTTTAAGTATAACGATGCAGGTATCAGAACACATAAGAGAGTAAATGGAGTTACTACAAAGTTTCACCTAATAGGGGATAGAGTGACCTATGAATACACTGAAGATGCTAATCATGTAATAAAAGATAGGATTTATTACAGATATGATAACTCAGATGACCTTGTAAGTATGAATTTAAATGGTGTAGAATATTATTATATAAGAAATGGTCAAGGAGACATTATTGGGCTGATTGATAGTAGAGGTACTAAGGTAGTAAGCTATATATACGATAGCTGGGGAAAGCTTGTTAGCATTAGAGATGAAAAGGGTATTGATGTAACTAGTAATAAGGAACATGTTGGGTACAAGAATCCTTACAGGTATAGGGGTTATAGGTATGATAGTGAAACAGAATTATATTATCTAAATTCAAGATATTATAACCCAGAGTGGGGGAGATACTTGAATGCTGATGTGATAGGAGGTCAGGTGGGAGATCTATTATCACATAATGTATTTTGCTATTGTAAAAATGATCCTATTAATATGTATGACCCTAATGGATACTGGAGAAGTGGAGTTTTAAGTAGATTTAAAGCGTTTGTATATGCTGCTTTTTTTGTGATTACAGATGTTGTTGTTCAATCACTACAATCTCGATCTGTTATTCCAGCACCGTCACTCCCAATTAAAAAGCCATTTAAGTCTAAAGAAAAACAATCAACGCAAAAACCAATATCTAAAAGTACTCCTATTAATATACCTATGAGTAACAGAAAAAGTAATAAATATTACCCTGCACATGTAGACTATAGAAAAAATACAGTTGTAATAGATTTCTTGAAACCAATGGATATAGCTGAGGCTCAAATACATGTCCGTGGTGGAAATGATGTTTATACTTTTACTCAGAATAATGCGAGAATGCTAGCTTTGACAACAGGTGGAAATCCCAACAAGATACAAAATCATATTAATAGTGAAAAAAGTGTATACGGAGGAGTATACTTTTATCATTATCATAGTGGTACAACAAGACCAGATAGAGGATATGTTCATATTTTTTTTGATTTACCAAAAATAAAAGAATAATTTTGTTGATTTTAAGTGACATAAGGCTCTATTTTAATAGAGTTTTATGTTACTTATCTACTAAAAGTTTAGAATTATAAATGCATAATAATTGGAGGGATATATGGATATTATAAAATTAAAGGTAGTAAATGATGAATTTATTAGTTATTTACCACTATTTATATATAAGAATCATGTATACATTATTAGACAGAATATTAGTAATAACAATCAAGGGAGGAATTTCAATACATTTTACGATGGATTTTATAAATATAATTTGATAAATAATTCGTTAGAACTTATTAATACATCAGCTCCAATAATAGAGTATTTTTATGATAGGGACTGTTCAGCTTTATATTATAGAGCTATTGAAGAAAAAGATGGGAAGTTTTATTCTGTTTTTTTTAAATTAGATAACGACTTTGGGACTGAAGAAAGATTACTATCCGTTAAATTGCAAAGATATGTTCCCACTAGTTTATTAACAAATGAAGAAAAACAAATAAAGGTTGATTGTATGATAGCTTCACTAGAATTATATGTTTTAAATAAAGATTTTTTAGTGTATAAGATTGATGAAATTAATTCATACGATGAGTATTATAATTACTTAGACAATTGTAATAAATTTAAATTATTTGTATACGATGTTAATGAAAAAAGAAATTATGAAGTTAAGGATAACTCTTTATTTAAACATGGTATAGAATCAATAAGAACATTTAAAGTTAACAATAGAGAGTATATTTTGATTAGCTCAGCACTTTATAATGAAGCTGATAAGTACGAATATATTTATAACCCTGAAAAAACAAGTTGTAATGATGTGAGAGGTGCTATTGATTCTATCTATTTGATTCCACTAGAAATATTTATAAATGAAATAAAACAAGATAAAGAAACACTCTCATACCAAATAATTGAGACTGTAGGACAAGAAGGAATAGTTAGATTTATTCATACTAACAAGAATAAGATATATTATAAAGTTGAGTATTTTAATGAAAATATCTCTGAAATTGCTATATATGACATAATTACAAAAGAATATGAAAGGAAAAGATTTGAAAGTAATTGGATGTTTAGTGGGATAACTTTAGATGGTTCTACTGGATATTTCTATGATGATAAATTAAGTTGTTATGTAGAACTAAGTGGGAAGTCATGGGATAATAAAAGAGCCATAAAAATACCATTTAATTCTCTAAATATTATGGAGCCAGATATTATAATTACAGAGGAAGTCAATATACAGGATGGTAAATTAAATTTCTATTCTAATATATATGATAGAAGTAATGGTAGGTTGATGAAAAAGATTCAAGGAAAACCATATGTATTCAAAGAAGATAATATATTAATTATATGCTAAAAATTCAGTAAGTGGTTCAACATAAGGCGGATATTAAAAAACTTGTTCATATAGTAAGTAGAAAACTCTTTCTGGTTTTCTGACAAAGGATTAAATCCCAAAGCCACCAACCTAAGCGATAACAAAGGTTGATGGCTTTTTGTAGCAAGCAGAAAACTGTTTCCAGTTTTCTGCCATGGGGTCAGACCCCATGGCCGTACTACTGGAAGTAATGGAAAAACTCCGGCAGAGGAAACCCCTATGTTTGGAAAAGACGAAAATGATCAAGGAGCTCTTTATGCATATCCAGGGACAAAAGTAATTTATGATTTAGGCATAGATAAAAAATCAGGAACAATGACAGCATGGGTAAATACAAGAAATAACACTGGCTCAAGAATGATAATTGGCACTGAAGGACCCACTGAACTATTTAATCTCTATATAGACAAAGAGCAAAAAGTAAATCTTGCAGTAATAGGCAGTAAAGGTTTTACAAATATAATAACTACAGATGAAACT
>NZ_JARUJP010000051.1:0-3355 GCF_033659955.1 Clostridium tanneri | reverse complement strand
GAAGCATCTTCTAAGATGCTTCTTTTTATTTTTTGATTAATCATTTTATAATATAGGTTTAGTATAGATTTTTTCAGAGCTTAAGATTAATATATAGTTATGATAGTTTATTTATAACTTTTCCATGAGTAGGAAACTATTTTTATGACCTACAAGATGGTTCTCACTAAATCATATATATTTAAGAAAGGTTTTATAGGATGAGAAAATATTTTAAAATCATACTAGTTTTTGTATGGATGGCTATTATATTTATATTCTCCAATCAGCCAGCTGTTGTGTCAGATGAGAAAAGTAGGCTTGTTATAAGAGTATTTCAGTTTTTAGGGTTAAACCTAGATAGTATCTTAGGTGAACTAGCTAACTTTATTATTAGAAAAATTGCACACTTTTTAGAGTACTTAATACTTTATTTGTTGCTATTTAATGCATTAAGTAAAGGTATTAGTCTAAAGAAGAAGCTTATATTAGCACTATTTATAGTATTCTTATATGCCTGTACAGATGAGTTTCATCAACTTTTTGTCAGTGGCAGAACTGGACGTATCAGAGATGTTATAATAGACACTTTTGGCGGCGGTGCAGGTGCATTAATTTTATATTTTAAAAGCAAATAATCTCTATAGAAAAAGCCCTAGTTATAAATTTTCTAGGGCTTTTTTTAGTTTATTCCAATCTTCTTTATACATTAAGTTAAATTCTTCACTTCTATTATAAGTTAGGGAAGAAGGATGATACATAGGGAATATATAACTACTTAACTCCTGATTAAAGTGAAGAGTGCCGTGATATTCACCAATAGACTTAAAATTTGTAAGCCTCCTTAGGGGTACATTTCCCAATGTTATTATTATTTTAGGGTGAACGAGTTTAATTTCCTCATCTAATATTTCTCGGAAAAGCTCTATTTCTGAAATTTTAGGAGGCCTATTACTAATTGATGTTTTCCCAGTTTTTCCTTCTTTGATTTTTATAGGTCTAAAATAACAGGTGTTAGTTACCCTAATGTTTTCTCTAGATAAACCAATAGAATTTAAATGCTTCTCAAAATTTTTACCTGCAGTTCCTACAAAGGCTTTTCCTTGTTCAACCTCAGTTTTTCCAGGAGCCTCTCCGACAAATAGAATATCACAAGGAATTGGTCCGTCTCCTGTAATATATCCTCTAATTAGATCTTCATCATAATTTTCTACTATGTTTTTAATTTTTTTCTTTAAATTCTCTATTGTATTCATTTCTTAGTTCCTCTCAAAAAATAATATACTACATAAAAGTGAAGTATCTAATTGTTTACAGTAAACATAGAATTGATTCATTTTACAACTTGTGAATATATTTAGTTTTTCATAATTAAGTTAATATATGCACAGAGTATTAGCTTTTTAATAAAGGATATAAATAATATAAAGTCTGTGAAACATTATTGCAAAGTGTATTAATACATTTTGTAATGATTATTACAGGTGATATAATTTATTTATTATAACAAAGGTAAAAAAACTAATATTTAATTAGGAGTGGTAAAGATGAAAGTTCCATATATAATGACACCAGGGCCTACAGAGGTATGTGAAAATGTAAGGATAACTAGAAGCTTACAGTTTACAAACCCAGATTTAGATTTACAATTTTACGAATTCTATAGAGAAACCTGTGAAAGAATAGGCCGATTTTTAAAAACAAATAATGAAGTGAGAATACTAAATGGAGAAGGTATATTGGGATTAGAAGCTGCGTGTGCATCATTAACCGAAAAAGGAGATAGAGTTTTAGTTATAGATAACGGCATTTTTGGAGAAGGGTTTGCGGATTTTGTAAGGATGTATGGCGGTGAGGTAGTATTTTTTAAAGGAGATAGAGAAAGAGATATAGATATAGAAGAATTAAAAAGATTTTTAGATAAAGATAGTAATTTTAGGTACGCCACAATAGTGCATTGTGATACTCCCTCAGGTGTGCTGAATAACGTATCACAGATATGTCCTATGCTAAAGGAAAAAGGCATATTAACTGTAGTAGACAGTGTTGCTGCTATGGGTGGAGAAGAATTAAGAGTAGACGATTGGAGAATAGATATAGCACTAGGAGCTTCACAAAAGTGTATATCTGCACCACCTGGACTTACAATCTTAAGTATAAGTGAAGATGCTTTTAAATCAATGAAAAATAGATCAACTCCAATAGCATCATTTTATTGCAATCTATTAATCTGGGAAAAGTATTATGAAAATAAATGGTTCCCTTATACCCAACCTATAAGCGATATAATGGCTTTAAGAGTAGCTATTGATAATATTCTAAGTGATAAAAAAATCTTAGAAAGACATAAAAATATAGCAGAAGCAACTAGGAGAAGTATAAAAGAATCAGGATTAGAATTGTATCTTAAAGAAGGATATTGTAATAACGTAACTGTTGTTAAAATACCTGATGGAATAGATGATAAAAAGTTGAGAGATTACATGCTAGAACAATATAATTTACTAATAGCAGGTTCCTTTGGGTACTTAGGAGGAAAAGTTATAAGGATAGGACATATGGGCGAAAATGCAAGAGTGGATAAAGTTAGTTATACCTTGGCAGCCTTACAAAAGTCTCTGGATCATTTTGGATTTATGTGTAAGTGTAATATAGCTTCCTGCTTTTTAAAGGAGTTCTAAATTATAGTTAAAAGTTGTTATTATAGTAAGTTTCTAAAATTTAATTAACTACAATAAATTTTAAGATTAAATAACTATTAATAACAACTCTTAACTATTAATCACTTAATAAAAAAATATAATATTACTTAAAAATGTTCTCCATTTTCATAATATGAACTTTCTTTCAAGACTGTAAAGAAAACATCTACGTTTTCGTAACCAGCCTTATGTATGAAATTAGTTATAGATTTTGATACTTCATCTTGTGTTTCTTGACCTCTATCAAACCAAACTAACTCTATAAGTGGATACCCATCATCTATCTTGCCATCCTTTATAAATGTTGAAGAAATACACTCAATAGTAAAATACTCTCTTGGACATTTTACTATTTTTTCAAGTTCATCAATCATTTCAGTACTTATAACAGATATTTTATTTATATCCACGCCTCTCATTTTAATTTGTGGCATTTAGCTCACCTCCTAGAATATTTTAACCTATGGAAATTAAAAATTAAAGATTTATTCTTAGCAGGTAGAAAAACTTATCCCAGTGTGTCAATAGTAGTATAATTGAGAAAATACTAGATAAAGACAATTAACATGACATAAAGTCGTAAAATAGAAAGATTCACAGCAGATCAATGTAAAATATGTGATACAATAACACATGTCGTCACAAGAAACGACAATACTTAACAAAAACAACTT
>NZ_JARUJP010000050.1:0-3836 GCF_033659955.1 Clostridium tanneri | reverse complement strand
GAATATAGGGGACATGCTTATGGTTCGATTTTATTAGAAAAAGCGAAGAAAGATGCAAAAACCGGTGGATTCTCTAATTTATATCTGTGTACAGACCATATAGGTTACTATGAACATTATAATTTTGCATATATTGGAATGGGATATCATCCATGGGGACACAGTTCACGTATATATGTTACAAACTTGTAATATAGCGCTTAAATACTTAAGCTATACAATTGTCCATATTTCAAATTTGTTTTAAAAATCCCATAACGGAGAATTTAGATATTTATAAGTTAATGCCATGATGAAAAATATGTTATAATTTTTGTATAAATTAAGCAAGAATTATAAGACAATATATACTAATTTTTACTTTTATAAGTTAGTCTTATAAAAAGAGTATTAATTAAATTTAGATAAAGGGGAGTAAATAAGATGGTTACTTATAGAATATCCTCGTTTTTCACAATCCTTCTTTTAGTTTTAACAGTTCATATCCTGCTTACAAGAAAAAAAACAATAAGATTCTGTATAGTTGCTTTTATATTAAATACATTATTTGTTTTTTTAAGTGGCGTTTATGCAACAGAACATACACATAACGATGGAATTGTTAAGGTTATTCTGTATTTTATCTCCTTTTCTTACATAGTATACTTAAACTTAGTTTTTGAAGAATCCATATCAAAAAAAGTATTTACCTTCTTTAGCATTTGGCTGTTTTCTACAATTGCACTTTTCATTGCTATACCATCTGCAGAATTAGTTTCAGGTAATGATGATAACTATACTCAAAACCTTATATATATTTTTAGAAATTGTATTAATGCTTTATTCTTATTAGTGGCTTATTTGGGGATAGGTAAACATTACAAAACAATTCTTAACTTAGTGTCTGATAAAACCATAAGGTATATGTTTTTATACCCTGTTATTTCATTTTTGTTGTTAATTACTAACTTTACGACACCCACACACATTGCACATTTAAGAAACTTTAATTCTATATATGATATGCTATTGTTTTTATTATTCATAATCGTGGGATATGTACTTGTATTTGTGGGGATATTTTCAGCATCTCAAATAGCTTCCATGCAATGTAACATGGAGAGGTTGGAGTTGATTTCAAAAACAGATTCATTAACTGGGTTATACAACCGAAGATATATTGTGGAAAAACTTGAAAATGAGTTTATAAATTATAAAAAAACTAAAAAGAAATTTTCACTTATCGTTGCAGATATAGATTATTTTAAAAAGATAAATGATAGCTTCGGACATGACTGTGGAGATCAAGTGCTGAAAGCAGTAGCCCAAAACTTACAGGATGCGGTTGGAGAACGAGGATTTGTATCCAGGTGGGGAGGGGAGGAATTTCTTATATTGCTTCCAGAAACAGAAATCGAGGATGCCCGCATACTGGTGGATAAAATCAGGAAAACTATTGAAGAAGAAATTATCGAGTATAATGGAATTCAAATATCAATTACATTGACCTTTGGAGTAACCGTTAATGAAGATTATGAAATGATTGATGATACAATAAAAAAAGCAGACGATGCATTATATGAAGGAAAAGGTCAAGGAAGAAACTGTGTTGTTTTATCATAATTTTTCAATTCAATTCTTATGGGAATTTTTTTATCGTTTAGATTTATTTTTTATCTTAAACTGATAGTCAATGTTATGATATAAAGTTAAAATTAAAGTAAGATTTATGTAATATAAATATTGAGGGTAGAGGTATTGATTGGATTAAGAAAATATGGATAAAGAAATGCTTATTAAAATTTTAAAACAAAAGGATGATTTGTTAAAAAAACAATAATATCCATTTCAAAAAGTCTCACGACAACTATCTTGACAAACGGGATTTTCCTCTTTTGTCGCTGTCTATTCATCCTCCTTTTTTACGGTGGACGGGGGCAGAGTCCATTTTTGTGCCCCCTTGAACTACTCCTGTGAACCGATATGAATAGCGGAAAATAAGGTTAATTAAGAGATTATGCAGTGGCTTGAAATATAAACCAGCCATCCTTGATCGAAAACTGAAATACACCGCCATGCTTTTCCACGATATGAGCCATGCTTTTTGTGCCAAAACCATGCCCCTGTTCTTTTGATACAGGCAGGCCCTGATGAAATACCGGTTCTGTCTGATAGCTATTGCGGATGTCAATGCACAGCTTGTTATTCTTGGAATACACACGCAGCCGGATTATGCGTTTATTTCTGTCAGGTATATTTTCAGAGGCATGTATGGCGTTTTCCAAAGCGTTTGACAATAGCGAACAAAGCTCAGTGTCGCTGAAGGCCAGCGAGTCAGGCAGCTTGGCATCTATCGTCAACAGGATTGCTGATTGTTTTGCTTTGGCGGCGAAAGCGGACAAAATCAGATTGACGGTTTCGTTTTCGCAAAAGCGTATGGGCGTGATGGCATCCATGTCGGACTGGGCAGTCCGCAGATACTCTTTGATCCCCTCTATGTGTCCCTTGGAGGCCAGCCCCTGTAAAAGAGCGAAATGATGTCGCATATCATGCCGATAGGACGCGGCATTCTGCTGCATCTGCCGCAGAGAAGAAAACTCTGTTTGTGCCTGTCTAAACTGGGTATCCAGCATATCCCGCTCTCTTTGGATGCTTGCCTGTTTTTGCGTTTCGGCATAGTAAAGAAGGACAAACACAAAATAGAATGTCGATGTCACAAAAGGCATGAACTGTACTGCCGCCCGTGCCCCGCTGTACATAAAATCGGTATAAACAGTGGCGAAATAGTCGAACAGATAGTAAAAAGCCGGCATGGCGCCAAACAGCAGGCAGGATTTAACGGAGCGTTCCATTAGATGCCGAACAGATTTCATCGCATATTTTTGCAGGAAATAGTACATCAGAAACGCAGCTGTAATATAACCGACGTGGTCCATGGAAGCACTGTCAAAAGCGACTCCTATAACAGTGCCGATCCAGCGAGAAGGCTGGCAGCACAGGAAGGAGACAAACATACTGGTTAGTGAAATCAGCCATGGGCGCTTTAAGTACACGACGATAAAAATAGCAACCGGCAAATGGGAAAGAAGCGGATATATTTTTATCGTCATGTCCATACCCCAGATCCGCAAGCAGACGATTTGTAAAATAAATAAAATGACGGTAAAGCATCCAAGAGCCAGATCATTTCTCCGTGTACGGGCCATTCCGGCGGAACTGACCGCAACCGTCACACCGAATAGCAGGGCAATAAAGTAACGTAAGAATGCAATGGCAGTTTCTATCATTCCCTTATTCCCCCTCCATTTGATAATTCAGATATTGCTGCTTAATCTCCCGCGCTTTGCGCTGTGCAATAGGGACAGAGGAAAGGGTCTGTAAGGTGATCTGATGATTTTCAATGGTATCCACATACTGCATATTCACAAGATAGGAGCGGTGGGGTTTGATAAAACACCCATATTTCAGAAGGTTATCGCAGACAGAGGAAAAAGACTCAGTACATTTGATTATCTTACCGGAGCGCAGGTGATACAACACATTTCTGCCGGTAACCTCGGCAAAAGTCAAATTTGAGATCAGTATTTTTTGAATTCCCTCATTACTCTTTACGATAAGCGCATCCTCGTCTTTTTCCACTTTTATCTGCTCCAATATTTCGTCAAAGGTGAAGAATAGTTTTTCTTTTGATATTGGCTTTAGTACATAGTTGATGGCTTTCACTGAATAGCTTTCCAAAGCAAATTCGGGCGATGATGTAAAGAACAAAATCGGTGCGGTTTTGTCAAAACCACGGATTTCCTTTGCGACATCAATGCCCATAAAGCCCGGCATAATAATATCGAGACAGTATATAT
>NZ_JARUJP010000049.1:0-4336 GCF_033659955.1 Clostridium tanneri | reverse complement strand
GCAAGAAATAACTATAGGTTATTTCTTGCTTTTTTTATTATATTAAGACTTTCTTAAAGCAAAGCCTATATTTAAATTTAATAGATCAGGATTTTAGCATTATTTATTAAAATAGGAAATAAGACAAAAATAACAAATCTATTAGTGGAATAATTTAAAAGATATCATATACTGACAAGGTAATTAATTTATTGTAATGGAGTGATTGTTATAGGCAGTGGAAATAGTAGAGTAATACAAATGAGTGATTTGAAAAAAAGGATAAAAAATTCAAGTAGTAACAAGAAGCTTGATAAGAAAGTAAAGGCAGAAGAATTTTTTTTAAGAGCGTATTATTCTGTTAACTTAGTAGAAAAGATTAAGTTTTACTCTGCAGCAATAAATTTTAACTATAATTATATAGATGCTTATTTTAATAGAGGTAGTGCTTATAAAGATTTGAAAGATTATGATCTGGCAATAAGGGATTTTACAAAAGTTATAGAATTAAATTCTAATGATGAGGATGCATATAATAATAGAGCTGTTACTTATTATGCTAAAGAGGAGTATAATAAAGCTATTCAAGATTACAATAAGCTGCTGAAATTAAATACATTAAATGCAAATGCTTATTTTAATAGAGGATTAACTTATAGAAAACTAAATATGAGTGAAAAAGCATTGGATGACTTTAGTACAGCTATAGAACTGAATCCCAAGGATTGGGAAGCGTATTATAATAGGGGAATTATGCACTACATGAATAAAAATTATGAAAAAGCAATTTATGATTATAGCAAGACTATAATCATAAATGACACTTATGAGGATGCATACAACAATAGAGGTGTCGTATTTTATGTGATGCAGGAATATGAAAAAGCTATTGATGATTATATTAAAGTTATAAAATTAAATCCCCACAATAGAGATGTATATTTCAATATAGCATTAATATGTAAAGAAAAAAGTAAAATAAAAAGTTTTAAAAACTATACAGAAGACCCAAAGCTGATTCTTTAGTGTAAAGAAAACTAGGGGAAAATGCATAAAAGTCTTATACAAAAACAAAGGCCATTCATAAACAGGAAAATAAGTTTCCTTATATGCATGGCTTTTATTCATGAAAATTTATAAATATCCGTTTTGGAACACAATTTTTTAAACTATTGTTGAAGTTTTTTTGCTCTTACTAGCTTTGAAATAAAGCGAAAAGTTGTAGATGAAAGCATTATACCAAATGCAATTGCTCCTGCTACAGCTACCGTTTGCATTCCTTTTGAGTAAGCAGCTGAATAGTTTTGCTCTACTATGTAATTTATAGTATTATATGCTGTTATACCAGGTACAAGGGGAAATATTCCTGGTATTGAAAACTGGACTGCAGGAGTTTTAAGTTTTCGCGCCATTAACTCACTGTATACACCTACGATAAAAGATCCTGCAAAAGATGCAGAAACTGGGCTAACAGTATATTTATATACCATAAGATAGGTTATCCAACCAAAAACCCCACAAAAGCCGGTCCATATTATCTTTTTTCTGTCAATATTAAAAAGTATAACAGGGAATATACTTCCGAAAAATGCTAATACTATTTGTTTCATCATAATTTTACACCTACCCCAATAGCCAATGCTGCGCCAATACCTGCGCCTACAGCAGTTATAACAAGCATTGATTCACCGAATTTAGTCATTCCTGAATCAAAATCTCCATATATAATATCTTTAATTCCATTAGTAAGAGGTACTCCAGGTAATAATATCATTATTGCACCAGTTATAACATTTCCTTTGCTTACAAAGGGAAGTAGCTTTTGGGCGGCTAAACTTACGCCACCTATAATAAAACCTGAAAGGAAGAATTCAAAAAACTGAAAAAAACCAACATGGGATATTTTTTCCAACATAAAATATATACCCACACTGACAATTGCTGAAACAATTGAGTCATAGATTGTCCCATTAAAAAACAATGAATATACAAAAGAAGTCATACTTGCTGCAAAAATTCTAACAGGAAAGCTGAAATAGGGGGCTCCTTCTATATCCTTCAATATCTGTTTTGCTTCTTCATAGGAAATAGGGTTATGCTGAAGATTTCTAGAAAAAGAATTGATAAGCTCTATCCTATATAGATCTACCCGTCTTGTCCGAATCTTTTTTAACGAAGTTATTTTTTCATTATCACCATCTAAGAGCGAGATAAAAACTCCCTTAGCTGTTACCATGCATTCACATTGTAAGTTATAAGAACTACATATTCTTTCAATGGTTTCCTCAACTCTATAAGCTTCTGCACCATTACTTAAAAGCATATGACCTGCAGAAAGAGTAATCTCCAAAACTTGTTTAGCCTCCATATTATACTCCTTTATTAAAATAATATTATTTACAGCCAGTACTATTATATCATTTTTTGCGAGAATTTCTATTAGGTAAAGGAAGGCTAGAAAAATATTATTTAAAGTAAAAAAATCTCTAGTACAATAAGATATGTATCAGCATATATAGGATATAAACAAAGAAGCACTAGATTTTATCTCTAGTGCTTTTGTTTTAGTTATCTTTGCTTACTATAATAGGATGAATATTCTCTGACATAAGAGAATTTAACACCTCATTTGCAGGATAGTAATTATTTTTACCTTTTGGCGAACCATCTAAGTAATTAGAATTAATATTGAAGGAATCGTATATTTCAAAGTAGGTTTTACCATCCACAACTTTGTAACCTTTTATAATAACAGTATAGGCACTTCCATCAACTATATGGAAACGCCCAACTCTAGACTCTGAACTGTCATTATAATTTATATATTGTGGATTGAGATTAACTATAAGTATGTTTCCAGATTTAAGTTGTTTCTTTAATTCATCTTCGCTTATGTTATCACAAGAGCTATATTTTATATTTGAATCTTTTAAAGAAGAAGCAATATTATTCATGTTCCAAGCTAATACGTTACTTTCATATGTATCTCTTATATAGGCCACTGACTTATCCTGTGAAGGGTTTGTCCATTTAATAGCCATAGCTACAGCAGCAGGGCCAGAGTTTATAGCCGAATATTTTCCAGTGTCATTTTGGCCAATATACCAATCGAAGTTTTTATTATTACTTACAGATTCTGTTTCGTTATTGCCTAGTCCAAGTGAAGCAGCCTTCGATTTAATAGTAAAATCCATAGTTGAAGTATACTTTATCTTTATACCATCAGAACTTTCTATGTTATCTCCGATAATTAACTTGTAATTCTTTCCGTAGTTATAGCTAGTACTCCATGGAATAACAGTTACAGAGTAGTTATCTATTAAAACTTTAGTTGAAACAAAGCTACCATTGTTATCTATAACCTTAAATTCATTTTTATTACTTTCAGTGTCTTTAATTTTTCTATTAAATTTGATTTTCCACTGTTTAAGCTGATCTACGTCTTTTCTCTCGATGAAATTCTTGTATTGTGGAGTTTTCTCTTCTGTATTCAAGTTTGAATCTTCCTTTTGTGGATTACTGTCACTGGATGGATTCTTATCTAATGCTATATATTGTTTGGATACATATCCATAAGAAGAACCATATTTAATTTTATACCAATCACCTTTAGTCTCTAATATTTCTACTGATTCATCTAATTTTAAGCTTCCTATAATTTTTGCACCAGAATTAGATTCGTTTCTTACATTTAACCCTTGTTTAGATGATACAATACCATGCAGTGTAGCGGCTTTAACTGCATAAGAAGTACCTAATATAGAACAAGTAGCTATTGAGACTGAAAGAACAATTGATATTATTTTTTTACTTTTCATTAAAGTCATCTCCTCCTATCTTGAAAAGTTAATATGATTTACATTAATTTCTTACAACTATATATTAACACATATATGGTAAAAAGATTATAAATAAATCCTTAATTCTATAGAAGAGACTGCTGTTATTTGTAAAAAAGTATTTATAAAATATAGATTTTAGAAAAGACAAATTGTATAATCACTAAAATTCAGCAGGTTAAGTTATAAGGGAACTCCTTAACACTAATAGATGTCTATTTTAGTATATGTTAAATTGGAACAAACTGACTCTGGTGTATCATTAGGCAAAATATAAAGGAATAAAAAGAATGAATTAAATTGAATGGTTTAATTTAATCTAAGCTGTTATACCATTTATATTTTCAAATGATAAAGATGATAAGATAACATTCGTCGCTTAATGAGCGACAAATAAACAAAAAAACTTAATATCAAGATATTGTTGACATTAAGTAATTGTTTATGATATTATATAAAAGCTGTCAAGAAAGATTGAAAATAAAAAACATTAAAAATCTTATTGACAAAGCAAGATA
>NZ_JARUJP010000048.1:0-5208 GCF_033659955.1 Clostridium tanneri | reverse complement strand
ATTCAGCTGACTGATACTAATAGGTCGAGGGCTTGACCTAAATATCACTGTGCAATTTTCAGAGAATAATATTCTCAAAAATTGATAGAAGCGAGCAGTTCAAGGAAAAGCCTGAGCGAGGAGCAGAGTTTACTGGCTGGTAAATGAGCACCGCAGCGATGGATTTGACGCAGAAATGCGAAGCTTATAGCAATTTTTACATCTAGTGATTATGGCGAGAAGGCCACACCCGTTCCCATTCCGAACACGATGGTTAAGCTTCTCAGCGCCGATGGTACTGCTCGGGAGACTGAGTGGAAGAGTAGGACGTCGCTAGGTCAATAGGGTTCACTAGCTCAGTCGGTAGAGCACATGACTTTTAATCATGGTGTCCGGGGTTCGATTCCCCGGTGAGCCACCAGAAGCATCCTTAAATTAAGGGTGCTTTTTTTATGCTTTCAAAAAGGGTTGACGGTAGTTTACAATGAAGTGAAGCTTGAATCAGATAAATCTATAAATATCTTCTATAAACTGGTTGAAGGTTAGTACCCTCGTACCACCTATTAAGACTTTTGCGCTCTCATACATTCTCTTATCTTCCGTAACTAACACGTACATTTCATTACCTTTACAAATATTGATAAGATTATAGTCATTTATAGAAATTTTATTACCATCTACAAAATACATATTATTTTCATATTTAACTTTGCCGTTCTTTACAAGGTCTTCCTGAAATTTTAAATTATCTTCATCAAGGACATGTTCCAGTAATCTTAGAAATCTGTCTGAGAATGCAGTTACTCCTTTAAAATCTATATATTCTTTTTTAGATAATTCCCCAGCTATATCTTTACTAATTTTAAAGTCTATCTCTTTTACATTTTCTATCTCTTTGATTAATTTTGGGTATCTATTCCATATTGCAATTACTACATTAGAGTCTAGCAGATAATATTTAACAACCATTGGTTTTACCTCCTTCATGCTTTTACCTCTAATAGGTTAAGTATAACATTTATATTATTTATATCCCCATGCTTTTTTTTATTAGCGGATACATTTTTATAATTTCCTTCAACCTTTCTTTATTTTTTAGTTGAAAAAGTACTATTGGTAAATATAAATTTTTAGTTATGAAACTTAGTAAATAGCAATAAAATTACTAAATGTACTAAAAGTCGACAATGTGATATGTGTAATGACTATTTTAGAGATACATTGTCCAAACAAGGATATTCCATGCTTTAAGTTTTATAAAAATTCTTATATAATTTAATACTATATACTGCTAAACTATATGGTGTTAAAGTGTATAGTGATAAATTATATATCTTCCACTTGGTTTTATATTTTTAATTAATCAGAGTTAAATGGTAGATATATAATTAGTAATTATTTAAAAAGGGGGTTTTATTATGAATATTTGGAGAAAAAAGTCTTTAGAGCAAATGCTTCAAGGAGTGCAAAGTTCAGCTTTAAAGAAAAATCTTAAAGCAAAGGACATAGCTGCACTAGGTATTGGAGCAGTTGTTGGCACTGGAATATTTGTGGCAACAGGAGAAGGTGCCCACGCTGCAGGTCCAGCAGTAATTATTTCATTTATTTTAGCAGCTATAGTAGCGTGTCTTTGTGGGTTAAGTTATTGTGAACTTTCTACTATGTTTCCTGTGGCAGGCAGTACTTACTCTTACTCTTATATAGCCTTTGGAGAAATTATTGCACTAGTAGTCGGGTGGTGCTTAACTGCAGAGTATCTCGTTGCAGCTAGTGCCGTTGCTTCAGGTTGGTCAGGAACCTTTGTTGGTATTTTGAAATCTATTGGAATTTCACTTCCCCAAACTTTTGTTGCGTCTCCTAGTAAAGGGGGAATAGTAGATTTACCTGCTGTGTTAATAACACTAATTTTAACTACTCTTTTATGTTATGGAATGAAAGAAAGTGCAAAACTAAATAATATAATTGTTGGTATAAAAATATTTATTATTCTTCTTTTTATAACTCTAGGAGTAACGCATATAAATCCAGTAAACTATAGTCCCTTTGCTCCTTTTGGTTGGCAAGGAATTTTTGCTGGAACAACAACCATATTCTTTTCATACCTTGGATTTGATGCAATTGCGACTTCTGCAGAGGAGGCAGAAAATCCAACAAGAGATATGCCACTTGGACTAATGATCTGCTTAGCAGCAGTTAGTCTGCTATATGTTGCAGTAGCTGTTGTTCTTACAGGAATGGTTCCTTTTAGGGAGATAATTTCGGAAAATGCAGTACCTGGTGCTTTAGCAAGAGTAGGTATTAATTGGGGGTCTGCTTTAATAGGCACTGGAGCAATACTAGGGATGATTTCTACAATACTAGCAGTACTTTATGGACAAGTTAGAGTATTTATGGTTATGTCAAGAGATGGATTGCTACCAAAGGTATTTTCAACGATACATCCTAAACATCAAACTCCATATTTATCAACTATAATAACAGGCATTACAGCTTCAATAATTGCTGGTTTTTTGCCATTAGGCATCATAGTACAATTTCTAAGCATAGGTACTTTGCTAAGTTTTATTCTTGTATCTTTAGGAGTGATTGTCCTGAGAAAAACTATGCCTAATTTAGAAAGAAAATTTAAATGTCCTGGAGTTCCATATACGCCTATTGTAACTATAACATGCTGTATAATATTATTATTAAAGATACATGCAATAACCTGGATTGGATTTGCTGTTTGGTTATCTATAGGATTAGTGACCTATTTTACATATGGAAGAAAGCACAGTACTCTTCAAAATGCAGAACAGTCATCAGCATCAAAAATTGCATAGTACTTATAGCTAACGGCACTAATAAAATGAGATATCTTCATAACGTATATTTATCTTACTAGTGAACTAAAAAATTTAACTCTGTGTTAATTTAAGTAAGTTTTCAGCATAAGTAATATTTAACTTTTTTTAGGGAAATATAGTTAGATGTAACGTGGGTTACGGAATTTTTCTGTTACTTTGGTTAATATATACATATAAGTAATAATTACAAGTGGAGGCGATATTATGGCACAACATTTAATAAAAAATATTGATTTTTCAAAGGTTATAGAAATGGAATCATTAGTAGACTATCAAGAGGGAAGAGTAGTTAGCAGAACGCTTGCTCAAGGAAAATCTTTAAGTCTTACACTATTTGCCTTTGATAAGGGAGAGGAAATTAGTTCCCACTCTTCTGGTGGAGATGCAATGGTCTATCTTCTAGATGGAGAAGCCGAGATTACTGTTGGAGAAGAGAAGTTTAATGTGAAAAAAGGTGAAACCATTGTTATGCCAGCAGGAATTCCACATGCTTTGTTGGCTACAGAAAAGTTTAAAATGCTTTTAGTTGTTGTTTTTAGCCTATAGTTTATATAAATAATATTAATGGCTATATAACTATTTGCAGGATTAATTACTCAGAAAGTAGAAGAGTAGAATGAAAAAATAGAAAAGAGTATATGATTTTATAGAGAATTATATGCTCTTTTTTAGGTTCAAATAAATAGGTTTTAATCTTTTAGGGAGAGATATTAGTATGATATAATAGGTCAATTATGTAAAATATCTATTTAGGAGAGGGTGTGAAAATCTAGTGGGTTTTCGATTATTACACTATAACCCATTAAGAGAATAAATGAATATAGAAGAAATGAAAATGAAGATAGATAGTAAGGAATATAGTTTTTTAAGAGAAGATAAAAGGCTAAATAATCATTTAATACTGCTAACTACTGGTGGAAGTTATGCTTATGGGACCAATATAGATAGTGGGGAACATGTTAGCGATTTCGATTTAAGAGGAATTTACTTAAATAGTAAAGAAGAAATATTAACTATGAATTGCTATAATAAACCAATTGAAAACAGGGAATTAGATGTAACTATATACCCCTTAAAGCAAATAATTAATTTGCTTACTAATGCTAATCCTAATACTATAGAACTACTGGGTACAAAGGAGGAGCATTTGTTTATTTGTTCAAAGGAAGGAAAAATGCTAAGAGACAATGCAAAGTTATTTCTATCAAGACGTGCATATGCTTCTTTCGGAGGCTATGCTACACAACAGCTTCGTAGACTTCAAAATGCACTGGCTCATGACAGTTATCCTCAACCAGAAAAAGAAAAGCACATTCTAGGTAGCATTAATAGACAGATGATGACTTTTACTGATAGATATAAAAATATTACAGAAGATATACTGAATCTATACATTGATCAGTCAGAAAAGGATGGATTGGAAAATGAAATATTTATAGATATTAAACTAAAACATTATCCATTAAGGGATCTTAAAAATATGTATTCAGAGATGGCTCAAGTGCTGAATGATTATGATAAATTAAACCATAGAAACAACAAAAAGGATACTCTTCATCTTTTAAAGCATTCAATGCACTTAATAAGGTTGTTAAAGATGGGGACTGAAATATTGGAAGGAAAGGGAATAAATACTTATAGAGAAGAAGACAGAGAGCTACTTTTAGATATAAGGAATGGTAAATACTCTTATGATGAAATATTTGAGATGGTAGATAAATATGAAGGTGATTTTAAATACGCTGCCAAATATACTTTGCTGCCTGATAAACCAGACTACAACAAGATAAATGAGTTAGTGATGGAGATTAATAAAGGGGTTATTTGCTAAGTAATAATAGAAATGAGAGAATAGTTCCGAATTAGAACATAGCAAACGACTAATTAAATATTTTTATAGTATTAGTGAACCACTTTAACTTATGTAAACTAAGTCAGGCGTATCTATATGATAAACTTAGAGAAAAGTGTAGAAAATAAAAGAATAAAGGTTGTAAACTTGGATGAATACATTTAGAGAATTGTCTTGTGTATAATAAACATGATAAGATAACATTCGTCGCTAATGAGCGGCGGATAAAGTTTTAATATCATAAAGTAATGATAAAAGTTGAGAGAAAAAACTATTGACACTAAATAACGATTTATGATATTATATAAAAGTTGTCGGAAACGACAAAAAATAAAAAAATCTACAAAATTCTTGACAAGCTAAAAGAAGCATGATAAAATGTTTAAGCAGTCGAGATGAGAAAAAATGATCCTTGAAAATTAAACAGAGGTAAAGATAAGTAAAACTTGTTTTTAAAATAAACCAGCAATTCTTTGAGTTACTTTTAAAGTAACAAAACAGTAATGAGTCGCAAACTTTTAAATTGAGAGT
>NZ_JARUJP010000047.1:0-6526 GCF_033659955.1 Clostridium tanneri | reverse complement strand
TGGCTACAATTGTGGTGGCAGCAGTAGTAGCTATAGCATCTCCAGCAACATTTGCAGCAGCTGTAACTATGGGAACTACGATGATAACAAGAGCATCGCAAATTGCTCAAAATATTTCACAAAGATTTGTTAGGATTGCATCGAGGGCATCAAATACTAGTCCAAAGAGTGTGAGTAAAGCAGAAATTCTTGCTAAAAATAGAGCAGTAGGTGCAGCGGCAGAAAGAATAGCAGCTAAAAAGCTTATTGATGAAGGATATAAAATTGTTGGTAGCCAAGTAAGTGTTAGAACTTCAGCAGGAAGAAGAATAATTGATCATTTAGTTAGTAACCAATCAGGAAATTTAGTAGCAGTAGAAGTGAAATCAGGGAATGCTGTAAGAAGTTCTTCTCAAATTCTTAAAGATAGATTGATTGAAACAGAAGGTGGTATTTTGGTAGGAAAAAATGCTGGTGAACTCTTTGGTCAATATGTTAGAATTAAAACGATAGAAATTCGTATATTGAGGGTGGATTAATTAATGATAGATAAAAAGAGATTGAAGAAAGAAATATTGAAAGAAGTAGCAAATGGACTTAGTAATTATGGTTTTGACAAAAAGGTTTATGGACAGTCGTTTTGGAAAGTAATAGATAATGGTAGGACGATGATTCATATTAGCTTTATTGAACATGATAATGACTTTGATGCTGTTATAAGTGTGAGTATTAGGTTTGATTCTTTGGAAGAAATGATTAATATAGATAACAAATTGCTAACATCAAAAGAGAAACAACAAACTTCTACATTAGGAATTGAATTAGGAAATCTTAATGAAGGAAGACAGAGACGACTAATTATAAATGAAAAATCTAATATAAAGTGTGTGGGTGAAGAAATTTTAAATACAATTAAAAACGTAGCACTTCCGTATATAGATAAGTACCAAAGTATGGAAGATGCTTTGGTGATGATGCTAAGAGATGACCCAGAAGTATGGATATTTTCACCACTACATCATAAGAGAGCAATGAATGCAATAGGATTAGCTAAATTGTTAGGTAAAGATAACATTAAAGAGATTTCAGAGAAAAAAATAGCATTTTTAAAAAGTATAAATGACTATGGATTAAATATGGTTATGAAATTCACCGAAAGAGTGTTGAAGTAAGGTAATGAAGATAAAGTTAAATTGAGAAGATGATGTGTTAAAATGATTAAAAATAGTAGCGAATAAGAAGTTGTTTATAATTTTCTAACAAGGAGTCATACAATATAGCCATCAACCTAAGCAAAAACAATGGTTGATGGCTTTTATAAAGAAATACAAATGGAATACAACAGAATATGAAATCCAATAATTATTATGAATATTTTCTGATGTAAAAGCCCTTAAGTTGATAAAAAAAAGAAGAGAAGGAGTATTTGTAATACTAAATAAAGTTGCCTTGGATATTACAAATCGTATAGTTAGTTTTGCGCCTGTTACAAAATAAAGAGGTGATAAAACATGAGGTATCTAAAGATAGAATGGATTCATAATTTAGAGCATGAACCAATTATTATATATTCAGAAATTGATGATAAGTATAATGAAATAAGAAAAGTTGAAATTTATAGGGATAATAAAATAGAATATGCGGACTTAAATACCGAATTTGGGGGAACAAGATTATCGGAGGAGCCATTACTAACTTTATCAGAAACAGCTTCAGATAACCAATTTAAACCCATGGAAATAGGTAAACGCGAATTTGAAAAAGTGTGGCTGAAAAGAATACAATGTAATAAATAAAGGTAAGTTAAGGTGGAGCAGCTAATAAAATATAGTGTTCCACCTTTTTATACTATAGTAAAGTAAAATTTTAGATAACGGCTCATCAAATATTATAAGAATTATGGAGGTAAACCCATGACGTTGAGTAAGCTAACAACTGCAGATAAAAAAAGAATTACGCAAGATTGGAACGAATTATTTCCTTCACTGGGTGTATATAAACCTATGCATTTGATAAATAGAATAGGCCCAATATTGGTGGGAATTTTGCTTGAAGTTAAGTCATGGAATAACAGTTATATTCCCACATTTCATGTTCATAATTTAGTACGGCCTTTTCCTGTGATTACGTTAGGATTAGCTAGTACTCTTAACAGACAAAGTGTAAGTTTGGAATTCCATGAAAAGAAGTATAGAGAGCTGGCAAAAATTATGAGTAAAAATCTATTAATCCCTTTAGAGGGAGATGTTGAACTAGATAAAGTTCTATCTGGATTCAAAAAATATATAGAAAATCCAACATTTCCGTTTCAGATTGAGGTTTATGAGTATATGATACTTGTAAGTGCATGGTGTGGAAATACAGTTGAAGTACAAAAAGCTATTGACCTAGCAAAGAAAGAAACCTATAATTGGCCAGAACATGTATTTGCTCGTATTGGAGGAGTTGAATCTTGGTTAAATAAACTTAAGGAAGAGGCAAGTGATAGTGAAAAGCTAAAAAAGATATGTGAAAATCAGGTAATTGAATTAAAAGTTGATAAATTACCTTCAAGAAATATTTTATATTAAAATCCATAGTAAGTATAAAATTATTTCGAGGTTATCTCAGCATTATTTGTTTATCGCTATCATAAACCTTAGAAAGTATTATGAAAGAGGGAATAGAATTGGATATTATAAAGATTGTTCTAAAATCGTTATTGATTGCGTAGAGAAGACAAGTAAAATATATTATTCTTGTTATACCGGTATATGTTTAGTTCAATCTGTTAATATTAATCAAGTCACTATTGAATGCCATTAATTATATGAGGTAAAATAAGAGTACTTGTGATAATATTTTCTAGGAATAGTAATTATAATAATTTGTAGTAAATGAGGGAGAATAAAAATGTCAGAGAAAAATATAGAAATGATGAAAAAACTAATTGAGGAAAAGAAACAGAAAGGTTCACAGAAGGGAAGTACATTAAGACCACAAAAGAAAATTGGTGGAAGCAAGAAGGCTATCATAAATAATAAAACCGGTGGATTGTTTGATTAGGAAGAAGGAGAAGAATATGAGTAATGCAAAAACACTTTATCCTATAAAAGTAGGGAAAAAATATGGGTACATAGATAATACAGGGGAAGTAGTTATAGAAGCTAAGTTTGACTATGCTGAAGAATTTGAAGGTCAATTAGCTATAGTAGACATTGATGAAAAATTCGGGTTTATAAATAAAGAAGGTAATTTAGTAGTAAAGGCTGAGTATGACGATGTTTATAATTTTAGTGAGGGGCTAGCGGCGATACAATTAGGAAATAAAAGCGGTTATGTTGACAGTGAGGGAAATCTAGTTATTCAATGCCAGTATGATGAAGCAGGTGATTTTTCCGAAGGATTAGCTGCAGTTAAGCTAGGATATAAATGGGGATATATAAACAAGGCTGGGGAAATGGTAATAGAGCCTCAATTTCTAGATGCTTTTGACTTCAGCGATGGCATTGCTGTAGTTCAGCTAGGAGGAAAGTTAGGATATATAGATAAAGACGGCAATTTTATTATAGAGCCTAAGTATGACTCTGCCTATGGATTTTCAGAAGAACTTGCAGCAGTTACAATAAAAAAGAAATGTGGATACATTGATAAATCAGGAAATATTATAATTCCTGCTAAGTACCATGAAGCAAATGATTTCAAAGAAGGATTAGCGGCAGTAGAAGTAAAAAATAAATATGGCTTTATAGACAAAAAGGGAGAACTAATTATACCGGCTAAGTATGATTGGACTGAGGAATTTTATCAAGGCTTTGCAGCAGTGGCTGTTGGAGAAAAATATGGGTTTATAAATAGAGAAGGAAAAGAAATAATTCCTTTAATATATGATAATGTAGATACAATTAGTGAAGGCTTTGTAGCGGTAGAAGTAGATGGAAAATGGGGATATGTAGATTTAGAAGGTAATTTAGTTATTAGCCCAGCCTTTGATGAGGTAGGTAAGTTTGTTAATGGTATAGCAAAGGTTGAGATTGGAAATAAAGCTAGCTATATAAATAATAACGGGGAATATATTTGGAAAGCTTAGGTGATATTAAATGGCTAAGAAGACCACTAGAAATAATAAATTATTGAGTATTAATAAGGAAAAGACTTCGCCTAAAATTTACTCCTTGCTATTGAAGTTGGTAAATGATGATAGGGAAGACTTAGCTGAGATGGTGCTAAAGGTTGACTATTTATTAGAATACGCAAGCAGTTCCATAAAGCAAAAGGATTTTGAGGAAGCTAGAGAGGGCCTAGAAGGTGCTAAAACTAGGATAGATAAGCTAAAAAAAGAGGGAGCAGATACAGAATACTTGGAGTATCTCTTTGAAGGAATAGAAAAGAAATGCAAGATGTAGTAGGAGATTGTTGTAAATCAATAAGGTAATTAATTTATAAATACTAGACTACTAGAGAAGGTTATCTCTATATAGAGGAGAAATTTCTATATAAAGATAACCTTTTTTGCATAAAATGAAAATTTAACAAAACCTTTTGCAAAACTAACTTCTCTTAATATTATAGAGGATTAAAAATGAGGGAGGTGATTAGATGAAATTTAAAAATTTAATAGACAGATGTAAGCTTGGTGAAAAGGAGGCTTTTCGGGAATTATTTCAAGGAATTGAGAAGGAAGCACTAGCTACAGCTTATCTTATTTCAGGAAACAGAGGAATTTCAGAGGATATACTTCAAGAAACATATATAAAATGCATTAGAGAAATAAAAAATCTTAGAAATGAGGGGGCCTTTAAAACTTGGTTTTTTAAAATTATGATTCGAACTGGATGGGATTTATGTAATAAACATTCCCGTATAGTGCCAGTAGATATAGAAAATCAAAGTCAGGTGCACTTACATGGTTTCCAGTATGAAGATGACATTGCAAATTGTGAGCTTAAACTTACTGTGCACAATGCCATTAATAAACTGAATGATAAATTAAAAGCAGTTGTTATTCTTTATTATTTTAATGACATGAGTGTAGAGGAAGTTGCTAAGATTTTGGGGTGTTTTAAGGCAACTGTAAAATCCAGATTGTTTTATGCAAGGAACCAATTAAAGGAGGAATTACAATATTCCTTTAGTGATGATTATAATTTAAAAAAAATTAATGGTAGGGAGTGTGACCACGGTGTGTAATGATTTATTTGATGAAAAGTTTAAGTCATCATTAAATATAAGTAATTACTATGAAAAACCTTCTAAAAATATATTTGAGCAGGCATGGAGCAATAGAAATAACTTAGAGAGTAAGGCAAGTAAATCTAAGTTAACGAGGAACATAGCTGCAAGTTTTATTCTTTGTACAATTCTTTTTTCCGGAATAGCTTTATCTATGTCTAGTGATGTAAGGGTTTTAGCTAAAGAGACTTATAGAACTCTAAGGAGTATTTTTATCCTAGAAAAGTCAGGAGATGACTATAAAATTGTTGAAAAAAGTGAAGAATACTTAATCCCAGTGTATAACTATGGAGGAATGTTAATAACGGATTCAAACAGAAGTAAATTTGAAAAAAGAATAGGTTTTTCGATATACTTACCTGAAAAAATTGCAGAGGACTTTCAAATTCATACTAACTCAGGCAAACCTGATATACAGGCTTGTGTAAGTGTATATAATATCAAATTAGATGATGCTGAAAAATTATCACAAAACTTTTACGAATTTATAAGTAAGGATGTCGAATCAAATGAAACTAAAAAGTTTGAAAAGAAGCTTAGTGTATATAGCTGCTATTCTGATAACAAAGGGCATAATTATTTATTAAGTATGGAGAAAAAAGATAAATCAACAAGGGAGACAGAAAGAAAAGATAAATTTAAGGAATTAAACATTGAAAACATAAAGTGCAAGGTTTTAGAGAGTACTAGAACTTTTACAAAAGCTGGGGGAAACTTATATCTTAGTGATATCAAAAGCAAACCGGATGAAATTGTTAAAGTAAAACATATTCAGTGGGAAGCTGACGGTATAAGCTTTAGTTTAATAAATCTTAATAATAATGAAACAGATATTGATAATGCTTCTAAGTTTATTAAAGAATATATGAAAACTTATAAAAATAAAGAATAGGTTCAGGATTTTCTATTATGAGTAAAGGTAGCGGTTCATAAACTGTTATTTAATTAGAGAACTAGGTTTAGAAAGATTCTAAGCTTAGTTCTTTGCTATTTGTAATTGTACTAGTCAAATTAAGTACATCAGTTATATAAATCACTAGAGGATTATCAGAGTACAAGAAAACTGTGTCTAGTGTGTCAATGCATTAGATATTTAGGTATTATGAGATAATCGATGTATATACTAGATAAATCTTAACGATTGTACTAAGCTTATAAATATGTTGATGATAAAGGTGATAGAATAACATTCGTTGCCTGATAAATGGCAAGCAAGTGAGCAAAAAATAGTTAACAAAATATGTTGGCAGAAATAATTGTTCATAATAATATGTAAAAGTTGTCAATAAAGATTGAAAATAAAAAATATTAAAAATTTTATTGACAAAGCAAGATG
>NZ_JARUJP010000046.1:0-7672 GCF_033659955.1 Clostridium tanneri | reverse complement strand
AACACTAAAGTCTGGAAAAGGTACCAGCAGACCTGGTCCTATGGCAGCCCACGAAGTTTCTGACAGAATAATTCAAGAAATTAGAGACTATCTTAAAAAAGTAAATGGAAGACTATGCGACGAAAAGTATGAATATTTCGATAAGGTTAAACCAGGAAAGAAAAAAGTAGTAATCTTAAAACAGGTTGCAGGTCAAGGAGCTATGTATGATACAGGATTGTTTGGAAGAGAACCAGGTGGATTCTCAGGCTGTAGATCTATTATAGATATGGGAAATGTACCTATGATAGTAAGCCCAAATGAATATAGAGATGGAGCATTAAGAGCTATGAATTAGGGGGGGATTAATATGGGAATTGGACCGTCTACAAAGGAAACTACCCTGCATCATTTTAGAGACCCTCTTCTTAATGTAGTATCTAATGATGGAGATGTAGATCTTCTAGGAATTATAGTATCAGGAACTCCTCAAGAAAATGAAGACAAAGTGTTTTCAGCCCAAAGAGCTGCAGCTTGGATAGAAGCTATGAGAGCAGATGGAGCAATAGTATCTATTGATGGTTGGGGAAACAGTAATATAGACTTTGCTACTGCCCTAGAGGAAATAGGAAAAAGGGGAATTCCAGTAGTAGGAATGAGCTTTGTTGGGACACAAGCACAATTTGTAGTTACTAACCAATATATGGACACTGTAGTTGACTTTAATAAGTCGATAGAGGGAATTGAAACCGAAGTTGTAGGAGAGAACAATGTTGTTGAGCTAGATGCTAAAAAAGCTTTAGCTTTCTTAAAATTAAAAATGAGAAAAAGGGAGGACTAAAAATGAAAAGTTCAAAAACAATATTTGCAATTGATTCACATACAATGGGAGAGCCAACAAGAATAGTAGTGGGAGGAGTTCCAAATATTCCAGGAAAAACTATGCCTGAGAAGAAGGCTTACTTGGAAGAAAACTTAGACTGGGTAAGAACAGCTATAATGCTTGAACCAAGAGGACATAATGATATGTTCGGTTCAATAATAACTCAACCAACTACAGATGAAGCTGACCTAGGAATAATATTCATGGACGGCGGCGGATACTTAAATATGTGTGGTCATGGTTCAATAGGAGCGTCGACTGTAGCAGTGGAAACAGGAATGGTACCAGTAACAGAGCCTGTAACAAACTTCACATTAGAAGCACCAGCAGGACTTGTAAAAGCTAGTGTAAAGGTTGAAGATGGAAAGGCAAAGGAAGTTACTATAGTAAACGTACCAGCCTTCTTATATAAGAGAGATGTAGAAGTAGATGTGCCTAACGTAGGAAAAGTAACAATGGATATATCCTTTGGAGGAAGCTTCTTCGCAATAGTTAAGGCAGAAAAGCTAGGAATAGATATATCACCAGCAAATGCTCAAAAGATAATAGAAATAGGAATGGACGTTATAAAGGCTGTAAATGAGCAAGTTGAAATACAACATCCAACACTTCCACATATAAAGACAGTAGACTTATGTGAGATTTATGGACCAGCTAAGAGCGAAGATGCAACAATGCAAAACGCAGTTGTATTTGGTCAAGGACAATTAGACAGATCACCATGTGGAACAGGAACAAGTGCAAAATTGGCTACTTTATATGCAAAAGGCGAATTAAAGATGAACGAAGAATTTGTATATGAAAGCATAATACAAACAAAATTCAAAGGAAGAGTAATTGGAGAAACTAAAGTCGGAGATTTTGATGCAGTAATTCCTGAAATAACAGGAGCAGCATATATAACAGGACATAATCAATTCTTTATAGACCCTGAAGACCCAGTTAAATATGGTTTTGTATTAAAATAAAAAATAATTTTCAGAAAATTATTGAAACTTTGTAATGCTTTATATTAAAATAGAATAAAATAGTAGTATAAACTACTTATTGGATGGAGGGAGCTTATGGTAATTAAAATTGTATTAGGATTGCTCGTGGTAATGACAGTGTATTTTGCAATAATATTCTTTTCTGATTATGCTAAAGCATCAAAACAGGGAAATATTGAAAAAACAAGTTTCTTTGCATTAGGTGCAGTTGGATTTGTAACAAATTTCTTGGATACCCTTGGTATAGGTAGCTTTGCACCTACAACAGCTTTACTTAAGTTTTTTAAGCTAACAAAAGACAGAACTATACCAGGAACCTTGAATGTAGCTTGTACAATCCCGGTAGTTGTTGAGGCGTTAATATTTATAACAGTAATAAAAGTTGAAACTGTAACTCTATTTGCAATGTTAGCAGCTGCTACATTAGGAGCATTTATAGGTGCAGGTATTGTTTCAAAGCTTGATGAAAAGAAGGTACAAGTTGGAATGGGAGTAGCTTTACTAATAGTAGCATTAACAATGCTTGCTAGTCAGTTAAAGCTAATGCCTATAGGAGGAGAAGCTATAGGACTTACAGGTGGAAAACTTATAATTGCAGTAATAGGAAACTTCATTCTAGGAGCGCTTATGACACTTGGTATAGGACTATATGCTCCATGTATGGCACTTGTATTTGCACTAGGTATGAGTCCTAAGGTAGCATTCCCTATAATGATGGGATCTTGTGCATTTCTAATGCCTGTAGCATCAGCTAAGTTTGTTAAAGAAGGTGCTTATGACAGAAAGGCATCCCTTGCTATAACATTATTTGGAGTTGTAGGGGTTCTTATAGCGGCATATATTGTAAAAGAGCTTCCTCTAAAAGTTTTAACTTGGTTAGTAATAGTAGTTATTATATATACTTCAGGAATGATGTTTAAATCAGCTAGTAAACCAAAAGAAGTAGAAGCACAAATGTAATTTGTAACATAAACAGTCAATAATAGAGAATTTTTCTCTATTATTGACTGTTTTTTTTATTGAAAAATTATATATTTTAATTAAATTTAAAATATATAATCAATAGTGTCAAATTTTTGACTCAAGCCGTACTGTAATACACTATAAAGTCGTTGTGTGTAATTAAAAAAACGACAATGTGTCAGTTATTAGACGTTATATGTCAAAAAATATTACAAAAAATATGAATACTTTCAGGTCTATATAAAAAAACTATACTCGACAAGCCTTGTATTTGCATATTTTATAAAGTTTTTTTAAATACTATACTTATTGGCATGGAAGTTGCTAATATAATTTATGTAAATAAGAATAGGAGGGATGGTATGGAAAATTTATATAAGTTTCCTCTTAAAATGCACGTAGGAGCACCAGATGTTCCTGTTGTTAAAGAAGGCGAAGAAGTAAAAAGAGGACAATGCATAGCAGAACCAAATGGTTTAGGAGCAAAAATCCATACTAGTGTATCAGGAAAGGTTTACAAAATCACAGAAGGCGAAATCTTCATAGAAGCAGATAAGAATCAATCTGATGAGTATGTGAAGATTAAGGAATGTGACAGTATAGCTGATATTGCTTATGAAGCTGGAATAGTTGGTGCTGGTGGTGCTGGATTTCCAACTCATATTAAATTAAAAACACAGATTTCAGATGGATACATAATTGCAAATTGTGTTGAATGTGAACCTGTACTTAGACATAATGCAAAATTACTAGAAGAAAATCCTGGTATAGTGATTAGGGGAATAGAATATGCAATGAAGTCAACAGGTGCCCCAAAAGCTTACATGGGAATAAAAGCAAAAAACAAAAAAGCTGTAGAGTCAGTTAAAGCTGCATTAAAAGGTAGAACTGATATTGAAGTTCATGAAGTAGAAAACCTATATCCAATGGGTGAAGAAAGAGCTTTAATAAAAAGCATTTTCGGAGAGTGGCTTGAGCCTACACAATTACCTGTAGAAGCAAAGTGTGTAGTGTTAAATACAGAAACTCTTGCTAACATAACAAGAGCAGTAGAAGATGGAAAGCCAGTAATAGATAAGGATTTCACAGTAGCAGGAAAGCTAAATAGTGGAAAAGAGGCACATGTATTCTTCCAAGTTCCAGTGGGAACTACTATAAAGAGTCTTATAGAAAAGTCTGGTGGAATAGATGGAGAATATGGTGAACTTGTAGTAGGTGGACCATATACAGGAAAATCACAAGAGCTAGATACAGCTACAGTTACTAAAGCATCTGGTGGAGGAATAGTTACTATACCACTTCCAGAGTTTAAAGGAAAAATGGGCCTTCTTGTTTGTGCTTGTGCCGCTGATGAGCATAGATTAAGAGATGTAGTAAACAAGATGGGATCAGAAGTAGTTTCTGTAGTTAAGTGTAAAAATATAGTAGATGTAAAAGGCGCAATGAAATGTAAAACACCAGGAGAGTGACCGGGCCAAACAGCTGCAGTTCTGCAGTTAAAGAAAGAAGGAGCAGAAAGAATAATGATAGCTAATTGTAGCGATTGTTCAAATACAGTTATGAATTGTGCTCCAAAGGCTGGTTTACCTGTATATCATCATACAGATCATGTGTTTAGAACAGTTGATAATCCATTAACTAGAAGATTACATCAGGAATAAAAGGAGGTTACTTAACATGTCAATGAGTGCTGAACATGCAGAACAGCTTAAAAATGAATTTGCTGTTGTGTGTTGTAGAACAGAAGCAGGAACAATAATTTCTGCAGATAACTTAGAGGATCCAGCTATATTCCCAGATATGGAGGATTCAGGACTATTAACTATACCATCAGATGCTTTAAAAATAGGTGAGGTTTTAGGTGCAAAACTAATTAAGACAATAGACTCACTTACACCTTTAACTGGAGATTTATTAGAAGGCGTTAAAGGTCCATCTGCTAAAGATAAAGAAGAGGAAGAAGCTTTACAAGCTGAACTGACTCAAGAAAATCATAAAGCAGTTTTAAAATATAATAAAAAATCAGGAGAAACTATAAGTGCTGAGGACCTAGAAAATCCAATGAACTTCGAAAAACTTGAAGACTCTTTATTAATAGATTTACATGAAGTAGTTTTAACAAGAGAAGAAGTTATTGGAAGAGCATTAAGAGTAGATGCACCAGCATTAACTCCTGTAACACCTGATATGTTAGAAGGATATGAGGAGGAAGTAATCATGGCAGAAACACCAAAAGCAATAACAAGTGTATCCGGCAGCGTTCTTAAAATTAAGATAGCTGAAGGAAAAGGTATCGATATTGAAGTACCTCTAAATATAGCAGGAGCTGTAGCTGCACCAGTTGTACCACAAGCTCCATTAGCAGTAAAAGCTCAACAAGCTGCTAAGGCTGTTGAAGCAATAGTAGAGGCGCCAGCTGCTGTAGTAGCAAAAGTTGAAGAAAAAGTTGTAAGAACACTTACAAGAAAATACTTCAAAATTGAAAATGTACAATTTGGACCAGAAACAAAGATAGAAGGAACAACTCTTTATATAAGAGAAAATGTTTGTGACGATGCTGTAAAAGCTAGCCATTTAGTTAAATCAATAAAGGTTGATATAATAACTCCAGATAAGTACAACACTTACAGTGAAACAATAATGGACGTTCAACCAATAGCAACAAAAGAAGCAGATTCAAAACTTGGTAGTGGTGCAACTAGAGTACTTGATGGTGTAATAGTTATGGTAACTGGTACTGATGAAGATGGAGTTCAAATAGGTGAGTTCGGTTCATCAGAAGGTATATTAGAAGAGAATATTCAGTTTGGAAGACCAGGAGCTCCAGATAAAGGAGAAATATTCATAAAAACTGAGGTAATAATCGCAGCTGGAACAAACATGGAAAGACCAGGTCCACTTGCTGCTCATACTGCAACAGATATGATAACTCAAGAAATAAGAGAAGCTTTAAAGAAAGTTGATGAGTCTTTAGTTGCAAGAACAGAAACATTCGAGCAAAAGAGAAGAAAAGGAAAGAAAAAAGTTGTAGTTGTTAAAGAAATCATGGGTCAAGGTGCTATGCACGACAACTTAATTCTTCCTGTTGAGCCAGTTGGAGTATTAGGTGGAAAACCAAACGTTGACTTAGGAAACGTTCCTGTAGTTTTATCACCACTTGAAGTATTAGATGGAGGTATCCACGCATTAACTTGTATAGGACCTGCATCAAAAGAGTGTTCAAGACACTACTGGAGAGAGCCATTAGTAATAGAGGCTATGAATGATCCAGAAGTAGATTTCTGCGGAGTTGTATTTGTGGGAAGTCCTCAAATCAACAGCGAAAAGTTCTACGTATCAGAAAGAATGGGTATGCTTGTAGAAACTATGGATGTTGACGGAGCTGTTGTTACAACTGAAGGTTTCGGAAACAACCACATAGACTTTGCTAGCCACATTGAGCAAATCGGTATGAGAGGAATTCCATGCGTTGGTATGTCATTCTGTGCAGTTCAAGGTGCTCTAGTTGTTGGTAATCCATACATGAAGTATATGGTTGATAACAACAAGTCAGAAGCTGGTATAGAAAATGAAGTTTTATCTTGCAACACATTATGTCCAGAAGATGCTATAAGAGCATTATCAATGCTAAAATCAGCTATGGCTGGAGAAGAAGTTAAGGCTTCAGAAAGAAAATGGAATCCAAATGTTAAGGAAAGCAATATTGAATTAATAGAAAAAACTACTGGAAATAAAGTTGACTTAGTAGAAAACGAAAATGTTGTTCCAATGAGCCAAAAGAGACTAGAAAAGTACTCAACAAAGTAGGCGGAAATTATGGATTTAAAATATGGCGATAAGATTATCGAAATGCAAGGCGTAATCGTTGAGGTTCAAGATGGAGCCGTAGCATTAGACTTAAAAGGAAGATTAGGTTATTTAAAGATTCCTATGAGGATGCTTATAACTGACTATCCTTTAAAAGTAGGTCAAGAGGTTGGTTTTAAGATGAGCTTTATTGAAGTTTTATCAGAAGAAGTCAATGATAAATATGTTAGTAATTTAGAAATAAGAAACAGAAAGGAAGGAAAACTATAATGGATTTAACAGCTGTTAAAGGATTACAATCAGAAATATTTGTACCTATAACTCCTCCACCAGTATGGACTCCTGTAACAAAAGATATAAAAGATATGAAAGTAGCATTAGCTACAGCAGCAGGAGTACACTTAAAATCAGATAAGAGATTTAACTTAGCAGGAGATTTCACTTATAGAACAATACCAGGAGATGCTCCATCATCAGAGCTTATGGTATCACACGGTGGATATGATAACGGAGACGTTAACAAAGACGTTAACTGCATGTTCCCAATAGATAGATTAAGAGAACTTGCAGCAGAAGGCTTTATAAAAGAAGTTGCAGAAACTCATATAGGATTTATGGGCGGCGGCGGAAACCAAGAGAAGTTCAAAAACGAAACTGGTCCAGCTATCGCTAAGATTCTAAAAGAAGAAGGGGTAGATGCAGTATTAGTAACTGCTGGATGAGGAACTTGCCACCGCTCTGCAGTATTGGTGCAGAGAGCAATTGAAGAGGCAGGTATACCTACTATAGTTATAGCAGCGTTACCTCCAGTAGTTAAACAAACAGGTACTCCAAGAGCAGTTGCTCCAAGAGTTCCAATGGGTGCTAATGCAGGTGCACCAAATGATCCAGAAATGCAAACTGCAATAGTAAAAGATTCCCTAACAGAACTTGTAAAGATAACTACAGCTGGAACAATAGTTCCATTACCATATGAATATATAGCAAAAGTTTAGTCTATAAACTTACTATAATTTATAAAATAACTTACGTCAGTTAAGCGTTGCCTTAA
>NZ_JARUJP010000045.1:0-8070 GCF_033659955.1 Clostridium tanneri | reverse complement strand
GTATTAACTTAGGTGAAAATGATGACTCTCTACCTATACTCTTTTCCTGCTTATTAATTTTACAAGACAAGTAGTTATTATAATCAATTGGTGTAACTAAAAAGTGATTGTATAAACTAAAACTATAAATATAGGCGGTAGTAAAAAAGATGACTTCTATTTAATGCAGAACTCATCTTTTTATATTAAATCATTGTATATACTTAAGTCGTTATCTTTTATTTTCCCGTTGCGGCTGCTATCATAGCTTTTACATTTTCAAGCTTTGCATTTGCAGGTACACTGCAGCCAGAGGAAAGTATAAAACCTGTTCCCATATCTTTTATCAATTGAGTACTGTAATTATATACTTCATCAGGTGTTCCCAATGCTAGTTTTGCGGCATGAACATCACCTTTAATGCACATACGGTCGCCTAATTTTTCTTTAATTTTATAAATATCAGTTGTACCATCTGTTTCAAAAACACAGGTACCTTTAGGAAATTCCCTAAAATAATCTAATCCACGCTCCCAATTAGCATCAACATGGAAACTGGCAGGTATTCCTGTTTCTATTATTGCCTCAGTTATTTTTTTTAGATATTTCCAAATAAACCTTTCCCACATCTTAGGATTGTAGAAATCGGGACATGCGCGTGCCATGGCTACAAATACTGTTACTGGCTCTACAGCATTTTTAACAACTTGCTTCATTGCTTTAATATTGGCATCAGTAATAACATCCATTACTGCCTCTATCTTGTCAGGCATTCTTCTTAAGTCCACCATGAATTTTCCCATAGTACGACCTCCGCTTAAATAATCAATTGGATGTGATATTGCTCCTCCTAAATAAATTGGATATCCCTCATCCTTCATATCCTTATCAAATTGTGGACATTTTAATGCCCACTCACCTACTGCTGCTAGATCTACATTTATTCTTGTAGAATGATAGTTCGCTTGAAAAACCTCAAATCCATTGTTTAGTATAGTATCATAATCATCAGTAGTCATTACTTCACGTTCATCAATCTGCCAAAGCATATTGTCGGGAAGTTCACGTCCCGGGAGTTTTAAATTAGAGAGACATATCATCCCTGAAAGTTGTGCAGTTGAACAGGAACCACTTGCTGCATCAATATCACCAAGCAATTTCGTTCCATCTATCATAACCTCATGAGATTTATTTAGATCCAATACAAAATCAGATAATTTAACGCCAGTTGCAGTAGCAAGGAAAGCATCTACAAAAGGAATGACAGGTGTTCTGTCGTTTTTTTCTAATTTTATTGCTTTCTTGATTCTTGTTATACGTTCATTATACAATTCTTTCGTTGCTTCCATATAATTATACCCCCACAAACTGTTTACAGTAATCTACAGTATTCTGTGCATTTTTCGCTACTATATCCGCTTTTACATATTTACCAGTGGCTTCATCAATAGGACCTCCCCCTATTAAAACCTTTACACCATTTCTAAGTCCTGCATCTTTTATTGCTTGTATACACTCTTTTACATTATCAAAACATGTAGTCAAAAGACATGATATACCCACTACTTTAGGTTTATATTGCCTGATAGCTTCAATGAATTTTGCTGTAGATACGTCAACTCCTAAGTCTATAACTTCAAAGCCATTACTTCTCATTACTGTAGTTACAATGTTTTTTCCGATGTCATGTATGTCATCATAAATAGTTCCTAAAACAAAAACTCCATTTTTGGATTTTCCGGACTTATCCATGCCTCCGAATAACTTTGTAGCCTCATTGAATACTTCTGCAGACATGATAAGCTCTGATAAGAAGTATTCCTTACTTTCAAATCTCTTTCCTACTATGCTCATACCTTCCTGTAAGCTTTCTATAATTTCTAGTGGTTCTACTCCTCGATTTTTTAATGATTGTACCTCTTCTAATACAACATCTTCATCAAGGGCAGCCATAGCTTCAACTAGTCTTTTACTCATAATATCTCCTCCTTCAAAAACTTGATAATTTATATATAGTTTGAATTTTTATATCACACACTTTTCTCTTGATTATTAATAAAATATATCAATTTACTAAGGATAAAATATAGCTTATCCTTAATGCCACAGTTGCTAATGCTGCATTTATCAATACTGTGGGATTGTTGGTAATACGGGATACTCTAACTGAGATCTATTAACGTGGGATTTATTAATAACTTAATGTTCGTCTTAGTAGCATATTTATCCTTAGTAAAGAGATGGGCTTTAGCAAATTGAAAGCACTCTGAATCAACAACTGTTATTGTTTTTTTATACTTTCTATATATTCATATAAACCTTCACGAAATCCTTTTATAAACTTTCTTGAGAACCTGTCTTGTCCAAGTAATGTTTGAGATGCAAGTAGTGCTGCTCTCATTTCTTTATTGGTTGGGTCTAAGATATACGAATCCATTCCTCTAGCCATAGTTTGTACCATAAATAATCTATTCAATACTTTTCTTGCAGGTAGACTATAGGATATATTGCTTAGTCCGCAGGTAGTATGTACTCCTGGATGGCTTTCCATGATCTGCTGTATTGCAGATAAAACCTCTATTCCATTCTTTTCTCCTGCACTTATTGGTTTTATTAGGGGATCTATATATATGTCATCTACATTAACTCCCTCTGCAGTTAACTTTGTGATTATTGTATGTGCGATTCTTATTCTATCTTCGTTTGTTTTAGGCATACCACCATCATCTATACATAATGCTACAATTTTAGCATTAAACTCTTTTACCAAAGGTAATACAGCATTCCATCTTGGAGTTTCATCTGTTATAGAGTTGATCATTGGTTTACCGTTTTTAGCTTTCATTAATCCTGCTCTTAAAGCTAATGGGTTAGGACTGTCTATACATAATGGTAGATTAGTTGCTTGAAGTATATTGTCAACTAGCCATTCCATAGTCTCAATTTCAGTCTCTATGCATGTACCACAGTTAACATCAATGTATGTTGCCCCTGATTCTTCTTGAGCTTTTGTAATTTGCTGTATATACTGTCCGTCTCTCTTTTCAACAGCTTCACGTATTGATTTTCTACTTGTATTTATTAATTCTCCGATAATTAACATTTATTTTTACCTCCTTGTATAATACAGTCATAACATTCAATAGAAAACTATCTATGTTATTTATGAACATTACAACTCAATTTTCTCTTATTATTCTTAATTTTTTTACCCGATAGGGTTCGTATTTCTACTCTAACTTAGTTTTCTATTTTTCCCTAATGGGAAACCAAATTAGTAAATATTGATGTATAATATCTCCTGAATAGAGGATAGATGGACACCTCCTGGGAAGTGACTCTACCGAGTCATTATTACCCGTAAATTAGCATATCATTCCATCAGTGAGATTCTGTGTTTAGCTGGTTAGGTTTCCCTCCGGGAATTACCTGTGTCACAAACAAGGTTACAAAATTACTGATAGAAATGGAATATCTATTCTATCTCATAAACAAAGGAGATAATATATATGAGTAAATTTCTTTATAGACCAACAGTTGGAATTGATGTATCAGCAGATTTCTCAGTAGTTGCTATACTAGCACCTGACGGTGAAATTTATAGAAAGCCTTTTAAGATTATACATAATAGAAATGGTTTTGATTACCTAGTAGATCAAATTAAAAAAGTGGAAGAAGAGTTTAACATGAAAACTGGCATTTTCATGGAATCTACTGGCATATACCACCTTACTCTTTTCCACTTTCTTAAAGATACATTTGAAGTGTGTATCCTTAATCCACTCATTACTAATTGTAACAAGAATGGTGACATAAGAAAAGTGAAAAATGATAAAAAGGATGCATTAACCATTGCTACTATAGATAAATTTCAAAATGTTAAATATTCTTCTAATTTTGATGTTGAAATCTATACTTTAAAGTCTCTTTGCAGAGATTACTATAAATTTACTGATAGTAAATCTACATTTAAGAAAAAGCTTTCTACTGATTTAAGAGTTATATTTCCTAGTTATAGCTCTGTCTTTTCAGACATTACAGGTAAAACGTCAACTGCTATTCTAAAAAAGTATTCTAGTCCCGAAGCAATTATAAATGCTGATAGAGATGAATTCATTAACCTCATTTCAACTAATTCGAGAAAAGGACTAGCGCATAGTGAAAAAACTTATAAAAAGCTATATGATGTTGCGGAAGAAGCTGTTTACATTGGTCTTAAATCACCAAGTTTATTTATAAAAATAATTAATACTATTGCAGTAATAGAATCATTGGAAATCCAAATTGAAAACCTATTAGCTGAAATACATATATTAATGCGTAGTGATAGAATTTCTGATGAATTTAAGAAAAATGTACAATTGATTTACTCAATACCAGGTGTTGGTGAAATAACTGCCATCACAATAATGAGTGAAATCGGCAACATTAAAGGTTTTGTTAAACCTAAACATTTAGTTGCCTATTTCGGCTTAGATCCTTCTGTTACCCAATCTGGTAAATTTAACAGTGACAGAAATACTATGTCTAAACGTGGTACCAGAATTGGGCGACGAGCCCTCTACGCTGTCGCATTAGCTTCTGTGAGAACTAATAGAAATGGCGAACCTATAAATAGAGTTCTACTTAATTTCTATAATGAGAATATGAAAGGTAAAAGTAAGAAAGTAGGCTTAGTTGCAATAATGCATAAGCTAATTAACTACATATTCTCTGTTCTTAAAAACCAAAAAGAGTATGAACAGCGTGACCCTAAAATACATACAAAAATGTATCTTAATAAGCTATCTAAACCAGCAGCCTAACGGCTAAAATAATTAGGAGTCAATTTCCATTGTTCGTGTTTTTCAATGGATTTTTTGTGATGCCCATTTTTATTAATAAAATTTTTTATAAAAAATTATTGACTTTTACTAGCTGGTCTAAAATATATAATGGAATCCTAAAGGCTTTTAACATTTTGTAAATATACTGCTAACTTAATTATTTACTAACATTATATAATAGGTAAGATATTCTAATTAATATACTCATAATACCAAATAGTTAGTTGCAAATTATACTCAAAGTACAGTTGGTGAAAAAAGATGGCGGTTTTATCTTACCGAATATATTTTTATGAGCGTAAATATGATATACTTATTAGCAAAAATGTAGATAAGAGGTGAAAACTGATGGTTGATAAGAATTTACAAACACTAATAGATGCAGCTCCTTTTTTGAAAAGGTTTTTACATCAAGATATCGCTATGGCCGTATGTGACAGAACTAGTTATCTTGCAATTGTCCAAGGAGATAAAATAAAGCTTCCTTTTAACGTTGGTGATTCGCTGATAGAAAAAGGTTATAAAAACGTGATTGATGAAATAGCAAGAACTAAAAAAGCATACATCAGTATTATTCCAAGGGACGTTTCAGGTATAGCAATTAGATCTACTATCGATCCTGTTCTTAATTCGAATAATGAAGTTATAGGTTTTTTTTGTATAACACAGAGCATGGAGAAAGAATCACACATTGAAGAGTCTTCAGAGGACCTTACTGCATCGCTTGAAGAAACAAATGCTTCCGTACAGGAAATTGCTGAAGGAGCAAAATCCTTAAATAATATGGTTAACTCTATAAGAGATAACGCTAAAGTTGCAGAAGAAAGTATAAAATTGGGGAACAGTTCAATTGATTTAATACAGGCAATTTCAGCTCAGTCGAACTTACTAGGGCTAAATGCTGCTATAGAGGCTGCAAGGGCTGGTACTCACGGAAAAGGTTTTTCTGTTGTTGCCACAGAGATGAGAAAGCTTGCAGGCCAAAGCAAAGAAACGGCTAAAAAGGTATCTGAATCTTTAGAGGAGATTGGAAAGACATTAGAAGCAGTATTAAAAGATATAAATGAAGCTGGGTTTATTGCTAATAGCCAATCTAACGCTACAAATGAAATATCTAAGACTATTGATATAATAACTAACAGAGCGATGGACCTAGTTAGGTTGTCAAAACTTGAATAACATCATTACATATCTCAATATCATTAATATAAAATTATGGGGTGATTAAACAATGGATATAAGAAAGCTTGAGTATTTTTTAGCTGCTGTAGAGGAAGGAAGTTTTACGAAAGCAGCCTTAAAATGTTATATTTCACAAACTGCAATTAGCCAGCAAATTGCATCTATGGAACAAGAACTAGGATTGAAATTGTTTGATCGAAGTGAATACCGTCCTAAATTGACTTTTTCAGGAAAAAGCTTTTATCAAAGTAGTAAACAGCTTGTAGAGAAATATTATGAAGCTGTACGTAAAGCAAAATTATTAGAACAAGGGTATCATGGTAGTATTAGTATTGGAATAACTGGACCAATAGAAAAAAAATTTTTGCCTCCTGTTTTGAGAAGGTTTTCAATGAAGTATCCAGACATTAATATTCAGATGAAAGAAAAGAATTTTTCACAATCAGTTAAGGAATTAGAAAAGAACACTGTAGATGTTGTGTTCGGAATTGGGCATGATATTGAAGGAGCAAAAAATGTTGAGGTATTTCCTCTTTTTACTAGTAATATATGCGTGATTACAGCTGTTAACCATCCATGGCATGAGCAATCTGAAGTATATGGATATGATCTGAGGAATGAAAACTTAATAGTATTTTCTAAGGATTTTAGTACAGTATATTATCAGTCTGTGGTTGATGCCTGTAGAAAAGATGGTTTTGAACCTAATATTGAAAAGGAAGCAGACTCCTTTGATGAATTGCTTCTTATGGTTAGTGCGAATAATGGAGTAGCAATAGTTTCAGAAGAGGTAATGACTCAAGACGACAATATACATATGTTAAAGTTAAAAGATACACATCATAAGTCAGAATATTGCATTGCAAGAAATAGAACAAACAAAAAACCTATTATTGATGATTTTATTAAAGCTACTCTGGAAGGGTTTAATACTAAAAATCATAAGTAATGCTTCTAATGTTTATTGTGTTTTTCCGTTATCTTTTTTATAGCATATCCAATATAATTAAGTTAACAAATTAGTTAATTTTATAACAAGATAAATAAAAGGAGAATGTTTATGGGAAAGATAATAATGACAGGTGTTGACGGTAACTTTGGCGGCTTTGCAGCTAGAAGTATCATGAAAAAAGTGCCATTTGAAAATTTAATTTTTACGGCTCCAAATTTAAAGACTTTAGAGCAGTATGCTAATCAGGGAGTTGAAACTCGTCGTGCAGATTTCAATGATCCTGCTCAGTTAAAAGAAGCCTTTGAGGGTGGCGAAGTCTTGCTTTTGATTTCTATGCCTTTTGTTGGGGAAAAGAGAAGAAATGCACATAAGAATGCAATCGATGCTGCGGTGGCAGCAGGAGTAAAGAAAGTTATTTATACATCTATCGTAGGAAGTGGTGATGACACCTGTGAATCCTACGAAAAAGTAGACCATCAGTATACAGAAAACTATATTTTTTCCACGGACTTAAAGTATGTAATCTTAAGAGATTCTCAGTATTGTGAAGCAATGATTTCTGCATTTGAAGATGCTGCTAATAAGGATGGTATAGTTGCTACTAATATGGGTGATGGACGTATGGCTTATATTGCAAGAAATGATTGTGCAGAAGCAGCAGCCTGTGCTGCAGCTGGGGCAGGGGAAGATAACAAAATTTACTATATCAGTGGTCCAGAGGCACTTACTATAGATGAATTTGTAAAAATTGGAGCTGAAGTAACAGGAAAAAAAGTAGCTTATTCCTTTATTGATGATGATGAAATGTATAAATTTTTTGATTCTATTGGTGTTCCAAGATATACAGATGGAGAATGGGCAGAGAGTGCAAAAGCGTTTCCATTTTGTTCTACAGGGATGGTAACCTTTGGAGCAGCAATAAGGAAAGATCAGATGAGCTTCTGTACTAACGATTTTGAAATGCTGACTGGTAAAAAACCAATGAGTGTACGTCAAATGTTTGAAGACTTGGAAAACCACAGAATTGGGACAAGAACATCTACAGATTAGTTAGTGCATGATTTAATTTTACATAAATATGGTGAATTGGAAAATAAATTTTTTATATTTACATAAACCTCGCAAGCATTA
>NZ_JARUJP010000044.1:0-8340 GCF_033659955.1 Clostridium tanneri | reverse complement strand
ATTACTGTTGCGAGGTTTATTTGTTATTTTGGAAGATTGTATTTGATAAGATTTAAACCTTTTAAGCTTGAATATTTGATTGTTCAGAATGCAGTAAAAGTCCACAGGACAAAAATAGATGAAACAATGAATAGTCATCAAGATCTTTTAAATCAATTTGCATAATTTTTGATATACAATTCAGACGATAAATTACGGTATGTCGATGGACAAATAGATGGTCTGCTGTGGCAGTAATGTTACGGCCTTGCATGATAAACGTCTGTAAACAACGTAACAATTCTACACCATATTTTTTATCTTTTGTTAAGAGATGTTTAATTCCTGGGTACAGAAGACTATCCCAGGGGCTGTTTTTTTTAAATAATTCTAATATATAGGAAGAGTAGTGCTTTTGAAAGCTATAAACGGTGGCACATTCGCTATTTGTGTTTTCTAATGTAATCTGACACTGCATATAAGCTTGGTGCATTTCTAGGAGATTGCTAAATACCATACTAAAAGCTCCCTTAAATGAGATAGTAGATAAAAAATCCGTTAGATTCAAATGATGTTTAGTATCATTATAGCTTTCTAAGTTATAGTCAAAAATCACGATTTGATTTTCGTGACAAAAGAGCATGTCTGTTTTGAAAAATCTGTTAAAGTTTAGTAGATAACTTTTTATAGAAAATTTATCCGTTGAAATATGGCTAAGTGGTCTAAAACACCATAAATAGAATTTATCTTCTGTTCTTCTACCTTTTAAAGAAAGATTGTATGAAAGTACACTTTTTTCTATATGCTCTCCTCGCAAAAGCTGATTTATATACCAAGGAGTTTCAGATACGTATGACTGATACTTTTCAGAATTTAAAAGTGCACTCTCCATGAATTTCTGTATAAAATGTAGGTTAGCATATTCCATACTGGTAATTGGTGCGTTAATATCTGTAGTTGCAATGCACCCAAAAGGTGTATCGTTAATATGAATTCCTGCAATAAGGCGATTTATATTGCGATAGCGATCATTGGACTTATAGTAAAAAGGCATTGGATTTGACTGCAATTGGGTAGCTACATAATTATTCTCAAAAGAAACCTCTTTTGGCGAATACCCATTTTTTAAGACAAAGCCCCACAGGGAATCTTCTATATTTTCTGGTATATGTCCAGATTTTAGCAGCAGAGACTGGCTGTTATCAAATAATGCAACTGGATTCCTTAAAAAGAGGCTACAAAGATCAAAAATAGTCTGTAGGGATTTTCCTTGTAAGATGGCTTGGTTAACAGATTCCATCCACTGGTGATAGCTATCAAATATATCTTGAATACTAGAGAGAATATGATAAATTTCTCCCTGTTCTGGCATGAGAATTACTGATTGAAATTTTTGGTCAATGTATTCTTCATCTATAAATCCTATACAGAGAAAGTGTAAGGATTTGTCAGGAATGATATTTTTTAATTGCTGCGGATAGATAATATATAGAATACTTTTAGACAAAGCCTCGCAATGTTCCGCATAAATACGTACACCTGAAAGATCAAATGTAATTTTTTCTTCCGTTTTCAAACAGCAATTCTCTATACAAATTTTTTCATAAATATTATAAATACTTAATTGCATACGTGCCTCCTTTATATGTGGACAAAAATGTACAAATTAATAAATGAATTTTACTTATTATATGTCCAATGACAGAAAATAGCAAGTAAATTATAATAATAATTAAGAAACAACATAGGATTGTACAAGTATTGTAAACGATATATGCTTTATGGAGTTTCATGAAGAAAATAATTATACGATAGTGTATAAGAGGAGGGCTTATTATGTTTGAAACAATTAATGAAGGAGCATTTACTTTATTTAATGCTGGAGGAAATTTTGTACCATTTGAGTACACAGGTTACAAGGATGAAATTCTAGCATCAAAAGACACAGCATATCTTGGAACATCGTTGAATGATTCACCAATTTATGATGTAAAAGGTCCAGATGCAGTAAAATTTTTAAACTCAATTTGTACCAATGATTATTCAAAATTACAAGATGGCGGAATCCGTCATGCTGTTATTTGTAATGAAAAGGGACAAATAATGGCAGATGGTGTCGTTATGAGAATTGCAGAAGACACATACCGTACCTATTGGATGATGCCAGTTATCGATTACCTGATAACTAAGACTGATATGGATGTTGAAGGGGTTAACATGACAGGAAAGGAGTTTTTCTTCCAGATTGCAGGACCAAAATCTTTAGAAATTTTAGAAAATGCCTCTAAGAGTGATTTGCATGATATAAAATTTGCACGACATCGTATAGCTAAATTTGCAGGAACTGATGTACGTGTTCTTCGTCTTGGTATGGCTGGGACTCTTGCCTATGAGCTTCATGGTGATATGGAAAAATGTGATGAAGTATACAAATGCATCTGGGATGTTGCAAAGACTTATGGCGCAAGGAAATTAGGGCGTATGGCATATTGCATGAATCATACAGAATCGGGACTTCCGAATATCAACATGCATTATCCACTTCCATGGTATGAGGATCCAGGTCTTGCGGAATATCTCGCAGATAAACCTATGTCTGGATTTTTTAACCTGAATCGTCGTTTAATCGGAAGCGTAGGGGATGATTTAGACATTCGTTTCATGACACCTTATGATGTAGGTTGGGAGTTTTTGGTTAAATTTAATCATGATTTTATAGGAAAAAAATCATTGGAGGAAATTTCAAAAAATCCCAAAAGAACCATGGCAACATTAGAATGGAATGCAGATGACCTAGGAGAAATCTTTGCTTCTCAATTCAGAGGACAAGATATTGAGCCTTATGAAAGCATGGATGGCCGTCCAATGGATATGTATTACAACTGTGGTTTTTCCTTCATTTACCATGCAGATAAGGTAATGGATGGAGATAAGATGGTTGGAATTTCTACAGGAAGGCTTCATAGTGTTTATTATAAGAAAATGATTTCACTTGGATTTATAGAGAAGGAATATGCTATAGAAGGAAAAGAACTTACTGTAATTTGGGGAACACCTGGAACTCCACAAAAAACTATTCGTGTTAAGGTAGCACGTACTCCATATATGAATCTTGAAAATAACAAAGAGATTGATGTAGAAGCAATTCCACGTTATCAAGGATAGCTTTAATTTGAAGATATAAAGGAGAAAACTTCAATGACAATCTATGATATTTTTAAGATATAGAGAACTATATAAAGCTATTAAGTAATAAGAAAATATATATATGAAAATACTGGGCTTTTATACTAAAGTATATGTTGTAAAAGCTTAGTATTTTTACCGCTTTATCACACTTATTTATAAGTAGTACAATATTATTTTGATAAATAATAGATTTACTTTCGTTGATAACACTCTCTAAGTGATGGCATAAGTGTAATAATAATTCAGCATCAGGATTACTTTCAATTTTTACATTAAGTTCAAAGAGATTTTCTTTAAGCTTAAGACCTAAATAATTTAGTCTTTCGTCAATATCACTTTGACTAGAAAACTTTCCGTCAGGCAGGTCAGCCCTAAAAAGCTCGTAAACTGCTTCCTTAAAACGGATTTGAGATCTGTCTTTTTGAATCTCGGAAGAAATCAAATTACTTAAAAGCTGAACAAGATAGTCATCACTTTCTTCAAAAGATTTTTCATTTTCTGTTATAGAAACAGAAGCAACTAACTTACCCATGACGTCAATTCTACCTGCAATCAAATTATAGGGTATAAATTCACATTTATTAACACGTACTGGAGACTTATTATTAAAAAGAACTAATATATTTTTTTCTCTTATTAATTTTCCCAAATGATAAGGAAAACGACCTTGCTTTAAGAAGTTATGATTATTCATGTTCATATTTTTACTATAGACAATAACTCTAGAAGTCAAATCTTGAACAAGTGCAAAATTCCCTAAAATTCCACCTGCTACATCTACTAAATACTGAAGTCCCTTATCCTCTAGAAAAGCATTCAACAATTTATGTAAAGAGCTTGCTATTAGTGTAAAAACGTAGAAGCTCTACAAATAAAAGTGTAGGTAAATCAATAATTTATTAATTTTGAAAAGATACTAAAATATTTTACAATAAGGAGGATTTAATATGAGTAATCTAAAGTACAAGCATCTTTTTGAACCAATTCAATTGGGAAAAACATTATTTCGTAATAGGATTTTTGCATCTCCACAGGATTATCCGGGATTAACTAGCAATAGATTTTTAACTGAAGAAGCAGCTTATTTCTATGAAAGGAAAGCAGTTGGTGGTTTTGCGTCTGTATGTGTGGGCGACATGATAATTGACGCTAAAGTGGGCCGTAGTCATCCATTTCAGATGAGAGGTAATGATTTTATGGGTAAAGTCAGCCTTACTCGTACTAGTACTGCTATCGCACGTCACGGAGCTGTAGCAGCTATAGAACTATGTCATGCCGGTCAAAATGCAAGCCTTGACCTTATGGATGAAAACAAAGGTTTTGTTTATGGTCCTGTCGATGGAATTCGTCCAGATGGTGTTAAAATCCGAGCGATGAATGATGAACAAATTGAGGACTTGATTATGTCATATTCTGATGCAGCTGCCTTTGCTAGACAGTGTGGCTTTGGTATGATTACCCTTCACGGTGGACATGGTTGGCAGATGACTCAGTTTATCTCAGAACGTGATAACAAACGTAAGGACAAATGGGGCGGCTCAATCGAAAATCGCATGCGTTTCCCATTAGCAGTAATTGAAGCAATTCGTAAGAGGATTGGTTATGCTATTCCAATAGAATTCCGTATGAGTGGAACTGAAAGTCTGCCAGACGGCTATGATATTGATGAAGGTATAGAAATTGCCAAGGTTTTAGATGGTAAAGTTGATGTGATTCATGTCTCAGTAGGACATCATGAAATCGATTCAGCATCTATGGTTACGCATCCTCCTATGTTCCTGCCAGATGGGTGTAATGTGAAGTATGCTGCAGAAATTAAAAAATATGTTAAAACACCTGTTGCTACTGTTGGTGCTTTGACAAATCCTGAAATGATGGAAGAAATAATTGCTTCTGGTCAGGCTGATATCATAAATCTTGGCCGCCAATCTTTAGCTGATCCTGATCTACCAATTAAAGCGCGTATTGGCCTTGAAGATGAAATTAATCCATGCTTGCGTTGTTTTAACTGCTTCTCAAATAGTACTGTAGGAGGTGTTTTCTACTGTGCAAGTAACCCTGAAATTGGGCGAGAACAATCCAGCATGACTGCAATACCTCCTCTACATAAGAAGACAGTCCTTGTTGCTGGCGGTGGTATAGGGGGAATGCAAGCAGCACTTACTGCAGCGAAACGTGGACACAAAGTTATCCTCTGTGAAAAATCAGACAAGCTAGGCGGAGCTCTGTTATGCGAAGAGAATATTCCTTTTAAGGCAAACCTTTCTACATATCTTAAACAACAAGCATTAAAGGTGTCTCGTGCTCAGATTGAAGTACATCTGAACACAGAAGTTACTCCGGAAGTTGCCGAATCTTTCAAACCTGATGTTATCATTGCTGCAATTGGTGCTCGTCCTATGATACCTATAATAAAAGGTATTGACAGTAAGAATGTTGTTGGGGCAGAACAAGTTTATTATAATCCTGAAATTACAGGTAAAAATGCTGTTATTATGGGTGGAGGATTGGTTGGCCTTGAACTTGGTATATTCCTTTCACAAAAAGGTCACAACATCACTATTGTAGAAATGGCTAATGGCACGATTGCCACTCCACCTCCAGTAACCGGTACTTCAAATCGTATGAGTGGAATTATGGATGTTAGTCTTGGACATCCTCTTGTTCATGGTGTAGCCTTAAAGGAAGAGTTGAAGAAACTTCCTAATATAAAGATATGTTCATCTACTAAGGCCCTTGAGATTACAGAGGAAGGTTTGATTGTTGAAGATACTAATGGTATCAGAACTATTGAAGCAGATACAATAATTTATGCTATTGGTCAGAAACCTTTGCGTGAAGAGGCTTATGCGTTGTCTGATTGTGCACCAGAATTCTATCAAATTGGAGACTGTGTAACACCGAAGAACATTTATGAAGCAACATCTGTCGCTTATCAGATTGCAATGGATATAGGTAGATTTTAATTCCTATAATGACTGATTTAGCCATGTACAGGGATAGTGAATTGGGAAATCAATTTACTATCCTAAGATGTTCTGCGTAGCTGAAGGAAGTAAGCAGGTTGAGCTTCATTGATTCATCAACCATTTTTTACTAGAGATTCAGCCAATATATAATACAATGCAAGTTTATAATTCGGGAAATGATATGACAATATCAAAGGAGGATATATATGGAAAATAAAAAAACAAAAAACTATGCTTGGGTGATTTTAATTGTAGCCTGTTTAGCAATTTTTTCACCTAGTTACACTCAATATCAGCTATCGCCTATATATAAAGATTTGATAACAAAGTTTTCATTAAGTAACAGTCAATTTACTAGCGTTTTTTCTGCACCTATGATACCAGCAGTCTTTTTGAGTTTGATCGCTGGCCTCTTAGTTGACCGCTTTGGAGTTAAGGTTGTTATTACAGTTGCATTAACTATTTCAGCAATTGGAACCACCTTACGTATAACAGCTGGGACTTATAGTATACTGTTTATTTCTATGCTTATGGCTGGATTTGGAGCTACTTTTCTTAATGCTAATGGAGCTAAAATTTTATGCGGATGGTTTCCAACTGAAAAAGTTAGCATGGTAATGGGGGTTTTTCTTGCAGCTTCAAATATTGGTATGACTATTGGAATGGGGACAACTGCAATGATTCCATCTATATCCAATGCTTTTTTTATAGCAGCGGTAATTAGCATTATCGTTGTTATTATATGGATTATTTTTATGAAAAATCCTAGTTGTTCAATTGGAGATAAACCAGATGCACTGCCAATTGGAGAATGCTTAAAGGTCGTAGTAAAAAGTCGACCAGTATGGATAGTTGGGTTATGTTTAATGTTTATTCTTGGAGCTAATATTGTTGTTAGTTCTTTCTTACCAGCGGCCCTTATATCTAGAGGAATCAGTGCAGTCTCTGCCGGAGTCTATGCGTCTATGGTTGCGATTGGTAGTTTAATAGGATGCATTCTGGCTCCAGCAGTAGCATTAAAGCTTAAGAATGCTAAGTTATTGTTGTTTAGCCTTAGTATTACATCTGCAATATTTGTAATCTTCTCATGGAAAATGCCAGAGGGGCTTCTTTTAGGCATATGTTTATTAACTACAGGAGTTACTATAGGTGGGTTAATGCCGCTACTGATGTCAATTCCAATACGTTTGAAAGAGATTGGCCCAACTTATGCTGGCACAGCTGGTGGTTTTACTGGAACAATCCAACTTTTAGGTGCAGTTATTATACCTACTTATATAGTAGTACCTTTATCGGGAAATAACACAAATATGTTATTTGTTTTAGGTGGTATTTGCATGGTACTTGTATGTATTGTTTGTCTAGCATTACCGAATTTAGACAAGCAGTAATCTATGTATTGGTAACTTAGTTTCTCAAATTTATTTACAAAGAAAAATAATAAATAATATTAATAACGTGTAATTATAGAATAATTTAAAATGCAGATGATAGAAGGCAGTGATTATACTACGAGGTCATAATAATTACTGGGAGTGATTACTTTGAAACTGAGTTTACAGATGATAGCAGATAGAATTATGCACTTTAAACCTAGGATTTACCTTAATAAAACCGATAAGCCAATAATTAAGAGTGTTAAGCTAATGAGTAGGGAACCATGGAGTGTTGACTCTACAGCTATATATATTGCTAAGTCCGACTATTTCCAGAAAGGGTACTTAAGTGAAAATGGTACAAACCTTTTAGTAATAGGCAATGATGAAGAAGTGAATAGCTTTTTCAACGAATCAAGTTACAATGTGATAATAATAGACGCTAAGTATGAACTTGAAAGTGTCCTTAATGAAATACAAAGTATCTTTGAGTTCTACAATGACTGGGAAGATGAGATTCAGGATTCTATTATAAATAACAAAGGACTTCAGAATCTAATAGATAAGAGCTATAAGGTGTTTTCTAATCCAATGTTTTTGTTGGATTCAGCCTTTATAACTCTTGGATATAGTAGAGAAATAGATGCGAATGATTTGGATTCACTATGGTCAAGTGTAGCAAGTGAAGGTCATATGGATTTAGCTATAATTAGATCTCTTCGTGATACTGGAACTCTGGAATATCTTAATACGTTGAAATGTGCAACCATTTTTAAACATGAAGGTAGCAAATATAAATCAATTGTAGTAAATATATGGAGTGGTAC
>NZ_JARUJP010000043.1:0-8501 GCF_033659955.1 Clostridium tanneri | reverse complement strand
TCTTTATAGTATATTACTAAAGAAGGTATCATCTGAGAGAGTGTGATATTGCATTTGAGGAAATTTTAGTATAGGCTATTGCAAATTATTAAATATGTATTATAATAAAATTAAGTGATATTGATATTCATTTTCAATAAGTACATATAAGAGATAAGTTATAAAATTAAAAAATGTAAAGGAAGGATATTATAACGTTAATCATCTTTTATAATTTACCTAGTAATAAAGGATGAGAGAAAAAGCCTACCTTTAGTATTTTAAGTATATAAAAAGCAAACTTTTATAAATAGGGGGAGAATTTATGAGTATATTGCTTGTAGGAGCGGATAGGCTTGGTAACATAACAGATAAATTAAGAGAAAGTGGTTTCAGTAGTATTGAGCATATAAGTGGCAGGAAGAGTAATGATAAAAAGATAAAAATACCAGAGAAGACAGACTTAATATTGGTATTAGTTGACTATGTAGGACATGGTCTGACAGAGTTTATTAAGAGAGAATCAAAGCGAACGGGAATAAAAATTGCATTCTCAAAACGATCATGGACACATATGGAAAAGACTATACAAGGATATATTGAACAAGTATCAGAAGTTAAAAAAGGTAGATATAATTAACATAATTTGGAAAATGTTTTCAAGAGTATAAATTAATCCACTTAGAAATACACTATGGTATATACTATAAGTTCATAGCACACTGTTGAGCTTAAATGACAAAACAAGGAGTGGGCTTAAAATGAGAAGAAAAGTAACTTATAATCTTGCAAATTCTATTACCATAGGTGAAGATCAGACTGAGAAATATCCTATACCAGAAGTTAATGAAATAGATATTAATTTAAGTCAGCTTCAGCGTAATTTTAGTATTATACGGAATTTGATAAAGCCAGACATAAAAATTATGGCAGTACTAAAAGGAGATGCTTATGGACATGGCATGGTGCCTATAGCCTATGAACTAGAGCATTGTAAATGTGATACTTTTGGTGTTGTTAGGCTAATTGAAGCTTTTTCCTTAAGAAAAGCAGGTATTAAGATTCCAATTATATTGCTTGCGCCAATTATTCCATTGCAGGCTTCTTGGATTACTATAAATGATATTACTCCAATGGTAGACAACGAGGAAATTGTAGAGGCGTTAGACGAAAGCGCATCTGAGTGTAACAAAATAGTTAATATACATGTTAAAATAAATACTGGTTTAAATAGATACGGAATTGAGCCTAAAGAGGCTGTTAATTTTATTAAAAAAATTTATGATAAGTACCCAAATGTAAAAGTAGAGGGAATATATACTCATTTTCAAAATGCTGAATTTGATGAAAACTTTACTATTAAACAGATTGAATGTTTCAACGAAGTTCTTAATAGACTAGAAAAAGAAAATTTAAGACCTAAGATAGCACATGCAGCAGGTTCAGCTGGCATACTAATGTATCCTCAGTCACACTACGATATGGTTCGCTGCGGAATAATTTTATATGGTTTAGAACATAAGGAAGGTGAAAAGGATCTTCCTGATGGGGTAAAACCATTAGTTACACTTAAGGGACGGATTTTAAAGATTAAAACTATTAAAGCTGGTGAAACTGGAGGCTATGGAGATAGGTTTATAGCAAAAAAGGATACTAAGGTTGCTATTATTGGGCTTGGTTATGGTGATGGTATTAGTCGTGGTTGGAAAGAGGTATTAATAGCTGATCAACGAGTTCCTGTAGTTAACTACTTCATGGACGGCATAATGGTAGATATATCTAATTTGAAGGGAAAAATTAAAGAATTTGATGAAGCTGTAATTATAGGAAGTCAAGGTGCTGAAAACATAAGCTGGGAAGAAGCTAGCAAGTATGTAAGTTCCTATGCAGATGAACAGATACAACGTATTACTGAAAGAGTTCCAAAGCACTATTTTTATGAATAAGGTCGAATAATATATTGATGATAGCTAACAAAGCAGGAAAAAATCAATGTTCCAACCTAAAAAAGTGATATTTATTAGTATTGATTATATTTTCATATCAAAATACTTTAAGTCATCATATACTAAATCAGTATAGTAATTTAAATAGAAGGTGCAACCCTTTTGAAAAGGCTAAATCCAGAAAAACTCCATGTGCAATACCTACCAAACATAACTCCCACAAAACCAACTATCCCAAGAAAATATACCCTAACTCACTCTGATATAACTGCAGAACTATTCCTAACCATTGGGCAGCGATATGCCTACGAAAAAATTAATCCTATGAGAGATGAAGTTCTAGGAGAGTGGATTAAAATAAACAACAAATATTTTTTCAATGTATATCTCCATGTAGGTGGGAAATTGGGAACTGTTAATACAGCAATACGAAACAGAATTTTTAGAAGAGAATTACCGTTAGCCCTTGAATCTATTAGATATGGAGATAGAAAATTATTTGAAACTCACCCAGAGTTAGATAAGGCCCCTATAATTGTTTATTTTAACTCTACTATTCCATACTTTAACAGAGTTGAAATATGGGGGACATTTTCAGACTACAGGTAATCCAACAATACTTAAAGAGGGCCTTACAGTTGACAAAGCTGTAAGGCCCTCTTTAAGAGTTAAATTTACTTTTTTACATATATACTGCATGTCTTGTCTCTAAACTACTTTTAATAAAGTGAAAATTAACTTTCCTAAACTGCATTTTCACTAACTATTGTATTATTAGTTCTGCTTACTCTTTTAAACTTACTACGACCAGCTTTATAAGCTTGGATCACTAAAGTTGGTACAAAAGCTAAGCCATATATAGTTCCTAGCTGATTTAAAGTAAGACTGCTAACTTCAAATATACCTCTTAGTGGTTCAAAGAAAAGTACTGAGTTCAAGAATACTAGTCCTAAACCAAAAGCTATCCATGCATACCTGTTTGAAAATACTCCAATCTTAAACAATGATTCCTTAGATCTGCAGTTAAATCCGTGGAACAATCTAGCAAGAGATAAAGTTGCAAAGGCCATTGTACTTGCAAGCATATGATCACCAGTTTTTAAACCTATATGGAAGGCAGACATTGTAGCCGCAGCAATTATTAAACCTTCAACAAGTATTGAATTTCCGAATTCTTTTGTCAATATAGGTGAATTTATATCCCTAGGCCTTTCATTCATCACAGATTTTTTATGAGGTTCTAACCCTAATGCAATAGCTGGGAGACTATCTGTAAGAAGATTTATAAATAGTAGGTGAACTGGAGCAAATGGTATAGGTAGTGCTGCAAGTGAAGTATATAACACGGAAAGTATACCAGCGGTATTTCCAGAGAGTAAAAACTTTATAGAGTTCTTAATATTATTGTATATATTTCTACCATTAGACACGGACTTTACTATAGTAGCAAAATTGTCATCTGTTAACACCATTGAAGCAGCATCCTTAGCTACCTCTGTACCGGTAATACCCATAGCTATACCGATATCTGCCTGTTTAAGTGCCGGTGCATCATTTACACCATCACCAGTCATAGCAACTACATTTCCTCTTTCTTGCCAAGCTCTCACTATTCTTATTTTGTGTTCAGGAGATACCCTAGCATAAACAGAGACTTTGCTTACCATTTCTTTAAGTTCTTCATCACTTAATTTATCTAGTTCATGTCCTTCCACAGCTTGATCGCCATCTCTTAATATACCTATTTGTTTAGCAATAGCAGAGGCAGTAATTTTGTGATCACCAGTTATCATTACCGGTCTAATGCCAGATTGGATACAATCAGAAACTGCCTTAGCAGACTCTTCTCTTGGTGGGTCCATCATTGAGATTAGACCAAGAAATATTAAATCATTCTCATCTTCTAAACCTATAACTTTATTTTCATCTATTTCTTTGTAGACAAAGGCCAATACTCTAAGACCATTTTGAGAGAATTCCTTGTTAATTTTCTCGATTTTTACCTTATCATCCGAGGTTAAGTCTCTTACACCTTCAGAAGTTCTTATTTTTATAGTTCTATTTAGTAATACGTCTAAGGCACCCTTTGTTAACATTAAGTTTTTTCCATCAATATTATTTACAGTACTCATAAGCTTTCTATCAGAGTCAAAAGGTAGTTCACCAAGTCTTGGGTAGCTTTCTCTAACCTCTATTTCATTTAAATTATAAAGCTTACCTAAGTTTGTTAGTGCAATTTCTGTAGGGTCACCAATTTCCTTTTCACCGGAGGAAATTGCATCACTGCATAATAAGCTCATTAATAATAAATCTTTTTCTAAAGCTTTATCCGTATTTAAATCAGTGGAATTAAATATCTTTCCATATACATAAGCATTTTTAACAGTCATTTTGTTTTGTGTTAAGGTACCAGTTTTATCAGAACATATTACAGAAACACTGCCTAAACTTTCTACAGCCTGAAGCTTTCTTATAACCGCATTTTCACCAGCCATTTTCTGAGTTCCGAGGGCAAGCACTATAGTTACAATTGAGCTTAAAGCCTCCGGTATTGCTGCAACAGCTAAAGCTACTGCAAACATAAAGGAATCAATTACTGCATAACCTCTATACATATTTAAAGCAAAAATGATAGCAGATATAACAAGTATTACAGCAGCAAGTTTTTTTCCAAACTGATCTAAGCTAATTTGAAGAGGAGTCTTTTTCTCCTTAGTGCTTTCTAATAAGGAAGCTACCTTTCCAAGTTCAGTATTCATCCCTATTTCTGTTACCACCATAACTGCTCTACCGTAAGTTACAAGACTGCCGGAAAAAACCATATTTTTTCTATCACCAATTGCTACGTTATCTCCATCTATGACATCAGTTGTCTTTAATACGCTTTCTGATTCACCAGTAAGAGAGCTTTCGTTAACCTGAATGCTGTAGTTTTCAATAATTCTTCCATCAGCACTTATAAAATCGCCAGCTTCTAAGTACAAAATGTCTCCTATAACTACCTCACGAGACGGGATTTCTATCTTTTCACCATTTCGGAGTACTCTTGCTATAGGTGCAGAAAGAGCCTTAAGACTATTTAAAGATTTTTCAGCTTTAATATGCTGTACAGTACCTAAAATTGCATTAAGAATTATAACAGCAAATATAACTAATGCACTTTCACTATTTCCTAGAAACATAGAAATAACTGCAGCGGCTATTAGTATTATAACAAGAAGGTCTTTAAACTGTTCAAAGAAAATTTGAACTGCAGATTTTTTCGCACCTTCTTGAAGTTCATTAAATCCATTTTTCTCCCTTCTTTTTTTTACTTCAGAGTCATTTAGTCCATCAGAAGATACATTTAATATATTCATAACTTCTTTAGCGGATTCTCTGTAAAAGTTCGTCATAATTACCACTCCTTTAATCAAAATAAAAAGACTTTTAATATAACCCGAATAGAGGATTATATTAAAAGTCTTGTAACCAAACAACTTGGTATGTAATGCCAGATTAGCTAGGCTAATCGTAATGTTGACAGTACATTTATAACTACTCCCTTTTAATAAAAGATATAGCATTAAGTATTTCGTTTAACATTATAATACAGTATATTTAACCATATGTCAATAGTTATTTTAAATAAACTTTACCAGGATCTTGAGTTTAAATAAGAAAGTTAATTATTAATCTTAAGCGCTATTAATGAAGAAACTCTTCAGGTTTTGTATTATATTTAATACTGAAGATGAACTCCCATGGAAATAAGCAGTCGCAGTTGACTTACCTGTTGATCAGATAGGGTATCTATTTGATAAGATTTACTATCTCCAGTTTTAGACCAAAATACAAAGTGTTCACAGTTATTTTGCAGAAGATCATAACTATTTTCACCAAGTCTACTCTTGGCTCTTTTAATTACTTCTTCAGCGGTAAATTTAGATGAATTATTTAAATCTAAAACAAAGTATTTACCAGATTTAAAGTAGGTATCCATATCAGTTTCTTGTATTTTTGAATCTTCCACTTTACCGGTAGTACTTATATAGTGAATTACCTTATTGTTACCAAGATAAATTCCATAATGATTATATTTGTAGCCCATAAATTCATCTGTTACACCAATTATATCGCCATACTCTACTTTTTTGTTAATCTTTGTAGGAGGTTGGTTTTTGTTATCTAACACTATAAAGGGTATATACTTTTTATCCTTTAGCTTATAATTGTCAAAGTGGATTTCTGGGGAAACAGTTATAGAATACTTTTTGCCCGGGATATATCCTCCAATGGGAGGGTTAACCAAAATACTCTTTTTATCTGTACTTAAAAATACATAAGCATCTGCTGGAGTTTTTTCAGCATCTTCAACTACAATACTTTTTATCGTACTGTCGTCAAAAATTATGGGATTTTGAAAATCTATTTTAAACTGCATATTTTGTGATACTTCTATAGGCTTAGTAAAACTAAAATAATGTTTATATAGAAAGTAAAAAGTTAATAGAATAATTGGTAATAATATAGTTAACAGAAGTTTTTTATTTCTCATAGAATCACCACATACCTTTATTTATCTGTAGATTATTATAAAAACACTATAATAGTTTATCACAATTTGTATTTTCAAAACAATATTGTAGGTAGCATAAAAATAATTTGATACTACTGGGAACTTAATGTGTTCTTTTATATACAATGGTAAAACTAAATTAGTAAAAAGGACATTTGTCCTTTTTTATTTTTATGCTCTGTTTTATACTAGATATGCATAGGAGAGGTTTGTAACTCTGTTAGTTCGGTAATATAAATTATAACTATTAATTTATAAGTGAGGTAACTTATGAAAAAAATCTTTGATATAAATAGACTAAATCAATATATAGAAGAGTTTGAATTAAATTCTATATTTGAAAAGGATATGATTGAGCATATGGAGCTTTTTTGTTTTAGTAAGGGAGATATGATATGTACTAAAGATAACTATGTAAACTATGTTTACTTTTTAGTTGAAGGAAAAATAAAAGTATATACGTTACATGATAACGGCAAATCAATTCTACTCAGATTTAGTAACCCTTTGAGTATACTAGGTGATGTAGAATTGTTAAGTGATTATAAGGGGTTGTGCAATGTAGAATCAGTTACTGAAACTTTTTTAATAGGTATAGAAATTGTGAAACTGAAAAAATATGCTTACAATGATACTAAATTCCTTAGATTTGTAATAAAAAACTTAAGTTATAAACTATATAATACCTCTAACGCAACATCAATAAATCTTTTATATCCATTAGAAAGTAGATTTGCAAGTTACCTTTTATCAATAAGCGGAGAAGGCAGCAGTTCTAGTGGAGATGATATTAGAACAAGCAAGCTTACTGAAATAGCAAATTTGCTTGGAACTAGCTATAGACATCTTAACAGAATTATAAATGAATTTGTTAATAAAGATATTATTATCAGAAAGAGAGGTACAATTATTATTAAAGATTTTCATAAGCTAAAAGAATTGTCTAGCGGAAATATTTATGAATAGTAATGATTAAAATATTTAATATGAATGATGGGGGGATCAAAATGATAGGAATTTTATTTTCTATTCTTGCAGGTATTTTTATAAGTTTGCAGGGGGTTTTTAATACACGAGTAAGTGATAAAATTGGTTTTTTAGAAACAACTACGGTGGTCCATGGCGTTGGATTTATATTTGCATTAATTATTACATTGATATATGGTAGTGGAAGTTTTAGTAAGATAGGGGAAATTAATAAGATTTATCTTCTAGGTGGAGTTTTTGGAGTTATTATTGTTTTTAGTGTTGCAAAAGGAATTTCAATACTAGGAGCTAGTTTTTCCATAGCAATAATGCTTGTTATTCAACTTATAATTGCGACTACAATCGATACATTTGGATTATTCGGTAGTCCACAAATTAAATTTGAATATACTAAATTAGTAGGATTATTTTTTATGATAATTGGAATAATCATATTTAAGTTAAAAGGATAGACTTATATGCTTTGGTTATTATCTAAAAGCGATGGGTTACTTATGACAACAGCGTCTAGTGTGTCAGTATATGATATATGAAGAAATTATTTAAAAAACATAGTATAAATTAGGTGAAGTAGGTTAAAGCTATGATTGTTTAATATATATAGTGATTATAGATGATAAGATATTACTTGTCGCTTGATGAGTGACAAACACAAAGCTGAAGTGGCGGAACTGGCAGACGCACAGGACTTAAAATCCTGCGGGCCTTAAAACCCGTACCGGTTCGATTCCGGTCTTCAGCACCAAATATCGCGGGATGGAGCAGTTGGTAGCTCGTCGGGCTCATAACCCGAAGGTCGTAGGTTCGAGTCCTACTCCCGCAACCAAAAAAGGTTGTCAACAAACTTAATAATACTGTGAATTACTTGGTATAAATTGGCGGTTGACGAACTAAGGTTAAGATGATAAGCTATATAAACAGTCGAGTTGAATCGACATGATCCTTGAAAATTAAACAGAGTAAGGTAAGTAAAACTTATCTATAATATATAAACCAGCAATTCTTTAATGAATCTTCTCAATAAATTGAGT
>NZ_JARUJP010000042.1:0-10176 GCF_033659955.1 Clostridium tanneri | reverse complement strand
ATATAGGTTATCATTTCTATCTTGCTTTGTCAATAAGATTTTTAATATTTTTTATTTTCAATCTTTCTTGACAGCTTTTATATAATATCATAAACAATTACTTAATGTCAACAACATTTTGATATTAAGTTTTTTGCTTATTTGCCGCTCATTAAGCGACGAATGTTATCTTATCATTTTTTACTTTATAGGTTATAAGGCTAATATTAAATTATTTAAGATTAACTTGATATCCCTCAACATTCCTCACCTATACTATATGTTAGCTATGTAGACACACCAGACTCAGTTTCTATGCATAAACTTATCAAGCTGTTAGGGTAAGTAATTTCGAGGAGTTGAAACTACTTACCAAACTCAGTGTGGAGAATTATTTAAGATTTTTCATGACTTTAGACCTTAGTAACTTGTGTAGAACCTTTTAACATATCCTAGGCAGCATTGCCCCTTCTAAGGTATTTAATATCCGTTTACCACCAAGATAATTTTCTATATATACTTTTAGGCTGGCTTCCTGGTCGAAATTTCCAATTATATTTGCATCTTTACAACCTTCTAAACTTCTGATTCTATTTAATACTTTTTCAGCATATAGCTTATTTACTACAAGTACCATTCTGCCTTCGCAGGCCATATACAAAGGGTCTAAACCGAGCATTTCATTCATAGCTTTTACTTCTCTGCTAACTGGTATTTTCTCCTCAATTAGCCTTACTCCAAGTCCTGCCAACTCAGCTAACTCATTTAATATTGTAACCAATCCACCTCTTGTAGGATCTTTCATAATTTTTATATAGGGATAGAGATCTTGAATGTTTTCTGTAATTCCATTAAGTGGATTACAATCACTTTTAAAATTACCTTTAACTTTTATATCATATCTCTGGATTGCTATGGCTGTTCCATGCTCACCAATAGTTCCTGTTACAATAATTTGATCTCCTGATTCAATAGTTTTCATTTTATAGTTAGATTCTATAATACCTACTCCGCTGGTATTTATAAAAATTCCATCTACACTACCTTTCTCAACAACCTTCGTATCACCAGTTATAATATTGACTCCTGCTCTTGTACAAGTATCTCCCATAGATCTAACAATAGCCTCCAGTTTGTCAATAGGAAACCCTTCTTCAATTATGAATGAAGCACTTAAATACAAAGGTTTGGCTCCAGATACAGCTAAATCATTTATAGAACCACAGACAGCGAGTTTTCCAATATCTCCTCCATAAAAAAATATAGGCTTCACTACAAAAGAATCTGTAGTAAAAGCCATTCTTCCTTCATTTACTGAAAATGTCGCTGCATCTATTCCTTCTTCTAGCTTCCTATTTCGAAAATGTCTATAGAATAAATTTTTTATTAATTCATTGGTAAACTTTCCACCATCTCCATGAGCTAGTTTTATAACATCACTCACAATATCACCTCTTAATTATTTAATAAATTCTTGATAAAATACAGAACAAGACCCTTCCTGTGAAATCATACCTGGTCCGTAAGGTGAAGTCGGATTACACTGAATTTTAAAAAGCTTACATTCACTTGGCAACTTTCTTCCTAATAATATTTCACTGCAAAGGCATTGTTCACTTTCATCGTAGATTCCTAGATTTATCTGAAACCTTTTTATAGCATTAAAATTATTGTACATATCTTTGATATTTAATGCCGAATTTTCGATGTTGCCAATGCCACGCCATCTTGCTGAACTTGAATAAAATACCTCGTCCATAATCTTATTGGCAAAAATATTTCCCTGTGAAGTTACACAACTTTTATATAAATTTGCAAAATCCTTTTTTATCCTATCTTTCTGCTGGGTCAAAAAATATATAGCTGCCAGTATATCTTCTGCTTCAAAGCCTGCAACTACTGCTGGAATATTATATTCCTCTGATATAAATTTAAAGTAGTCTGCCCCTTTAACTACTGCAACGTGTCCTGGGCAAATCATACCATCTATCTTATGGGTTTTATCTTCCAATATCTTTCTCAATACGGGTTTCATAGTTTTTAAACCTGTAAAGAATGATAGATTTTCTATTTTTTTATCTTTAGCTATTTTTATAGCAAGTGCTATTAAGGGCGCTGTAATTTCAAAGCCTACTGCTAAAAATACCACTTCCGAATTTTTATTCTCTTCTGCAACTTTAATAGAGTCTAAAGGGGAATAAAGTATTTTTATCTTCTTTCCCTTTTCCTTTTCCTGTACTAAATTCCCCTTGCTTCCCTTTACCTTCATTAAATCTCCAAAGGTTGTTAAAATTACATTATCCCATTTTAAGAGTTCTATAGCATTATCGATATAGTTTTCAGGAGTTACGCACACTGGACAACCAGGTCCTGAAAGTAGAGTTATTTTAGATGAAAATAGCTGCCTTATCCCTAATCTAGATATCGCCTTAGTATGAGTACCGCATACCTCCATTATTTTAAAGTTTTCTACCTTGGATGTTTTTATGACCTTAACAAATCTTTTCACTAACTCCATATTGTTCATATATTTACTTCTCCCAAATAAAAATAAAATTTATTCAAATCTCCCTATATATCTCTACTAAGTAATTAAAATAATTCTCATCTATTTTTTGTATACCACAACCTGCATGAACTAATATGTAATCTCCGACATTTACTTTCTCAATAAGCTGCACATTAACGCTACTCTCTATTCCCATAATATCTATCTTCGCGTAAAGTCCATCAGTATTTAATACTCTTCCTGGTATGGCAAGACACATCTTCTCTTATCCCCTCTTCATTAATAATAGAACTAGCACTAGCTAGCTGCCCAAAGGATATTCCTCCATCATTAGTCGGTATCTTTTTATTGTAAAACACCTCAAAACCTCCATCTAATAATCCGTTATAGATGCCCTTTAGTAGAAATTCATTTTCAAAAACGCCTCCACTTAGTACTACTTTATTAATACCATTTATAGTTCTTATAATACCTACTAGATCACAGGTAGCTCTAATTATTGTATTATGAAACTTAGCGGATATAACCTCTTTTCTTATTCCCTTTTTTAAGTCTCTTATTATTCCTTCTATAATATCCTCATATTGAATCTGCATGGTACCATCTTTCTCATAGATATTATACTCATAACAATCTAGAACCTTACTATCTATGATATTTTCTAACTCTATTGCCCCTTGAGCGTCATAGGTAATGTAATTTCTAATTCCTATTAAAGATGAAACACAATCGAATAACCTTCCTACACTAGAGGTTTTATAACAATTAAAGTTTGCCTCTAATGCACTTTCCACTGCTTCTATTTCTTCAACTAAAGGTTTTTGTAAATGATTCCTACAATATAGGTTTTCAATAAAATCATTTTTACCATACCCAAGAGAATATAGATAGCTAAAAGCACATCTCCAAGGCTCCCTTATAGCTTTATCTCCACCTTGAATATCCACATACTTAAAATGACCAACTCTTTCAAAGGAATTTCTTGTTCCTACTAAAAATTCTCCACCCCAGATAGCTCCATCAGTTCCTAGACCAGTCCCATCATAAATAACACCAATAACCTTTTCTGAAATGTAATTCTCTGCCATACAACTAACCATATGGGCGTAATGGTGTTGAACTAAAATTTTTCTTCCCTTCAATTGCTCTGCAAAATCATTTACTATATAATCAGGATGTAAATCTTGTACAATTATTTGTGGGTTGATATCCAGTAAATTTGATAAATGCTTAAAGACATACTTATAGTTAATGTATGAATTTAAATCCTTCAAATCTCCTGTATATTGGCTTAAATAAACAAAGTCATCTTTAGAAAGTGCAAAGGTATTTTTCTGCTCTGCTCCTAAAGCTGCTATCTGATCTTTTACACCTAGATTCAAGGTATAGGGTGCATATCCCCTTCCACAGCGAATCATAACTTCTTCCCCATTAATCACCTTTACCACAGAGTCATCTACAGGAATTTCAATGTCCCTATTGTGTAGTAAAAAGTAATCTGCAATATGTTCTAACATACATAATGCTTCTTTATTTTTATACTGCATATAGCCACCGCTTATATTAGCACTAGTCATAACTAATATTTCTAAATCCTTCTCAAACAATATATAATGCAAAGGAGTATAAGGAAGCATAGCACCTATTTTTCTCTGCATAGGTGCTATATTTTCAGGTAAAGAACAATTTTCTCTTTTATTTATAAGAACTATCGGTCTCTTATTGTTACTTAAAACATCTTCCTCTACTTTAGATACCATACAATATTTCCTTGCTACAGATAAATCCTTCATCATAACTGCTAAAGGCTTATGAGCTCTTCTCTTTCTGTTACGCAAAACATTTATAGCTGCCTCATTTTTGCCATCACAGACTAAATGAAACCCTCCTATTCCTTTAATTGCAATAATCTTACCCTGCTTTAACAATTTAATAGTTGTCTCCACAGGATCAATGCATTTAATAACCTCTTTTTTATTATTCATAAGTGTAATGGAAGGACCACACTTCCCACAACAATTAGGTTGTGCATGAAACCTTCTACTTAGAGGATTATTATATTCTTCCCTGCACTGATCACACATTTCAAAGGACTTCATTGTTGTACTTTTTCTATCATAGGGAAGTTTTTTTATAATAGAATATCTAGGACCACAGTCTGTACAATTGGTAAAAGCATATCTATATCGATTGTTTTCCAATGTTTTAATATCTTCAACACATCTATGACAAGTTGCTACATCAGTTGAAACAAATTTTACTTTTCCTAAAGCTTCAGTACTCTTTTTTATGGTAAAATCACTATAAATTCTTTTTCCCAAAGCTTTACACTCTATTTTTTCTATATTAGAAAGTTCAGGAGGTTTCTTTACAATGCTTAGCATAAAATTTTTTATATTTTCTTTTGCACCACTAAAATGTATAACAACTATTCCTCCTGCATTGTTAACCCATCCCGTTATAGCAAACTCCTTTGCCTTTTTATAAATAAAAGGCCGAAAGCCCACTCCCTGCACAATACCATATATTTTCAAGGAGTATGATTTATAGCCCTCATTCTCTCTCATCTTCATTCCTGTAATTTTAGAGTGTTTTCCACCTTCCAATAGTTATACTCCTTATTTCTCCCCTTCTATACTATGAAGAATTGCAACTTGACTATCTAGCTGATCTTTTTCCACTATAATATTGGTCCATTCCCCCACTAAACTTTTATTACATTCACGAAGATGTTCATATAAATTAGAAGAGTTTAAATGACTATTTTCATCTACAATTATTGATAATCTTCCAATCCTTTTTATATTATGATTTCTACAAAGCTCCTGTAAGGAAGTGGATATTTTATTTAAAAGTATAGTATCATGCATCTTTAATTCCTCCTTATATTTTTAATCTTCCTACTTTAACAAGATTATTTATAATTTCTGCATTGGCTTTATGGCAACCTGCAAATTCCGAAGTTAAATCTTTCCCTGAATATAATCCAAAATGAGTGCCTCCACCCCATGCACTATTAAGGCTTACATCATATACCACCCCATTAATAGCAACATAGGCAGGTTTTCCTCCAGCGCCACTATATTCCGCTAATTCCTCTAATGTAAACTCCCGTTGTCTGGTTAAATTTATTTTTTCATGCTCTGTCCTACGTTTTTTTTCTAATAACTCCTTTAACCTTCTCTTTTCAATATTCATTAGGTTTATAAAATACTTTCTTCTATATTGACATAGGCTGGAAACAGCCATATACCTGTAGTAACATATCTTGTATTGAATAAATTTAACTGTTTCAAAATGCTTATACATATTCTTCTCCACTATTCACTTTCTCGAAAGAATACCCGCCAATTTATTTTAAAAATAAATGGGGGTATCTTATTTATTAAAACTTATGCTTACTTCCATAGCTTTAGAACTACATAGCATGGCATCTTGCTATTTCAGCAGTAACAAATCTTAATATTTATTAATTATAAATACTTTGATATTAAATAGTTGATAGTTTCTTCAACTTCTATAGAAACATTCTTAAGCTTACTTTCCAAAACTTTACTAAGCCCTAGTTTGAAACTTACACTATTAATCTGTATTCCAATAACAAACCCCTTCAAATTTGTAAAATACAAGTGCAGTAAATCTATTAAGTGGTAACTATGCTGGGTATATCCCTTTTTAAAAGAGTTATATCTACCTATATCATAAGTATTTATTTCTCCTGCAGTACCACCATAAGAAGCTGCATCTATAATCAGAAGCAAATCCTCATCATTTATCATAGATATACAATAATTAAAATCTGTCTCACCAACTATAACCTCTACATTTTTCTCTTCTAACCCGGCCCTTATGTTCTCTATTACAGCAATGGCTATACCATCATCTTCCATCAATGTATTTCCTATAGCTATAACCTTAATACTCATACTAATATCTCTATTTCTATTGGTTCTTGTCCATCACCTATTACATGTGTAGCACAGGATATACAAGGATCGAAGGATCTTATAATTCTACCTGCCTCTACAGGCTGTTTTATATCATTAATTTTTGATCCAATTAGAGACTTCTCCCCCACTCCTGGTGTGCCATTATCATCTTTAGGAGATAGATTCCAAGCTGTAGGGGTGATAATATCATAGTATTTTATAACTTTATTTTTTATCTCTATCCAATGACCTAGTGAGCCCCTTATTGTATCTGTGATTCCCATTCCAAAGGCACTATCCGGAATTTCGTAAATCTGCTGATTTGAAACCTTAAGTTCTACTCTTTCTGTTAGCTTACTCACTATTTCTAATATTTTCTTTGTTTCAAGCACTCTAGCAATATTTCTATCCATACAGGAGTTTCCCCTGGTATAATAACCAGAAATCATCATCCTTGCTAATGGGCCAACCTCCATTGGCAGTCCATTATAGCGAGGTGCTTTTATAAAACTATAGCCGTCGGGTTTTTTTATATTTGCTTCTTCCCCTGTCTTCTCTCTACTGTACCATGAGTATTTTATATGCTCTGTAATTTCTCCTGTATCAAGAGGATACTTTTTATCTAATATGCTAATACCAGGTTGAACATAACTTATCTCTAAATCGGAAGGATATTTATCAAAAAGCCCGTAACTCATAAAATTAGCGTAGGATATACCTTTTTCGAAGTAATCGGGATAATACCTTGAAATTATATCTACATCCTCTATCATATTATTGTCTACAAATTCCTTTATTTCAGCTATTATTGACTTCACCTTTTCTAACTTATAGGAATCTATATTAACTGTAACCCCACCTACAAAAATTCCATGTACATGAGGAGCCTTTCCTCCTAACACTGCTAGCCCTTCATGAGCTAATCTGCTATATTTTATAGCTTTATTATAATGTTCTGCCATTCTCTTATTTAGGCTATCGGGCATTCTAAAATCCGTATATTCCTGAGAATACAGGGGTTTTATATCTGGCATCTTGGCATAGCTTGGTACTGTAAAAAAATAAAACTGTCTTAAATGATTTTGTAAAAAATCAAAGCCATGCATTATATCACGAAGATATAAATCATTTACAGCTACATTAATATTTAGTGCATCTTCGAGAGCCCTAGTAGAGGCTGTTCCATGCGCTATAGAACATATTCCGCATATTCTCTCAGTAAAATAGACTGCATCTAAAGGAGATCTTCCCTTTAGCATCTTTTCAAAGCCTCTATATAGAAGTCCACTGGTTTCTGCTTTTGTTATTATGCTTTCTTCTACTTCTATTTTTATATCTAAAAATCCACTTATCCTTGTAACAGGATCAATTCTAATAATCTTTCCCATATCTCCTCCTAATATCTTACAAAGGGTTCCATACCATCCGGAAAATACTTTTGTGCACAACCAATACAATTGGTATTGTCCTCTACTGGCCAGTTTACATATCCATTCCATTGTCTTCTTGGACAATCAGTTTTCGTAACAGGTCCTCTACATCCAAGCTTAAACATACAACCTTCTTCTCCAAATTTTTTTGCAAATATACCTTTATCAAAAAATCCTCTTCTAGTGCATCTATCATGAATAGTAACTCCGTAAAAAAGCAAAGGTCTGTTATCATTATCCAATTCAGGCAAACCACGAGATACCAGATGTGCTATTGTCCCAACTACCCAATCAGGATGACAAGGGCAACCTGGAAGATTTATAACAGGAGAACTTAAAATTTCCTGAACTCTTTTGCTTCCAGAAGGATTAGGTTTTGCTGCAGAAATCCCCCCATAAGAAGCGCAGGTACCTACTGCTAAAACATATTTTGCTTTTTCTCCTGCCATTTTAACTGCATCAAGTGCCGTAATCCACTTTCCTTTATAATTTGCAATAATATTGTAAAGGCCATTTTCTTTAGTAGATACAGCTCCATCTACTAAAAGTATAAATTCAGTATTCAAAGTGTTTAAAAATTGCTCAAAGGCAGCTTCTCCTTCTGATACCATAAGCATGTTATCGTAGGTCAAATTTATTAAGCTAGTTAAAATATAATTCAAGGACGGATTTTCGCTATTTAAGAATGAGATTGTATTTCCTGAGCATCCTGTAACTTCAAGCCATATAGCATTTAACTTTTTTACTTTCCTATCGTTGATCAGTTCTATAGTTTTTTCTACAAGCTTTTTAGATGTAATTCTCTTTGCTTCATTTAAATCACATTGAAAATTTATAGACAACTTAATTCCTCCTAATTAAAGGTCATTTCATATATATTCAAAAATACATCAATCTATTCGATGGTTAATTCTAAAAGCTTCACATTTAATATTAGATCATATTTGTCTTATAATTTCCTGTAGTTTTATACGAATAAACTTTTTTTAAACAATAGTTGACAAAATACTACACCTTGTTTATAATATATAACTGTGCCCAATAATTATAAGCAAAGCTTAAACATTAAAGGGTATTTAAACTTAATAATTCCAGTATCTTATATGCGGGTGTAACTCAATGGTAGAGTGCTAGCCTTCCAAGCTAGTTACGAGGGTTCGATTCCCTTCACCCGCTCCACTATATGCGTCTTTAGCTCAGTTGGATAGAGCAACGGCCTTCTAAGCCGTGTGCCAGGGGTTCGAATCCCTTAAGACGCACCATATATCGGGGTGTGGCGCAGATGGGAGCGCGCGTGGTTTGGGACCATGAGGTCGCAGGTTCAATCCCTGTCACCCCGACCATTAAAATTGGGATATCGCCAAGCGGTAAGGCACCAGACTTTGACTCTGGCATTCGTAGGTTCAAATCCTGCTATCCCAGCCATCTGGTTCACTAGCTCAGTCGGTAGAGCACATGACTTTTAATCATGGTGTCCGGGGTTCGATTCCCCGGTGAGCCACCAAATAAAAAACTCAACATAAAATGTTGAGTTTTTTTTATTAGTCACAACCTCCTCCTGAATCACAACTACCACTATCACATCCACAATCACAGCTATCTGCACAGCTGTCATTACTGCTAATGCTATCATTGTTATCATAACTATGATTAAGCACACTATAATCATATAAAATACTATTACTAAAGTTACTTGAATCAGATATTCTCTCTCTCTTATTTTTTATTTTTTTATAATTCCTATTTTCTATATATATAATAAGAATTATAAACAATGTCATTGAGAAAAAAATTAAAATCATGATATCCCCCCTTTTAATCATTATACTTCAATGCTAAGTCAACTGCCACTTACCTTACAAGTTATGAACAAAAAAAGATATATTTTACAGGAAGGGATTATACAGGCTACTTCTCATTAGTTCTGCCTAATGATTATGTTAGTGATTTCAAATAAAATACCCAACAAACTATTAAGACAAAAACTATAGTTATCAATATAAAAAAACAGCTTGCAAACATTTATGTTTACAAGCTGTTTATGGTGACCCCTAGGGGAATCGAACCCCTGTTACCACCGTGAAAGGGTGGTGTCTTAACCGCTTGACCAAGGGGCCAAGTTATTTATCTAGCGACGTCCTACTCTTCCACTCAGTCTCCCGAGCAGTACCATCGGCGCTGAGAAGCTTAACCATCGTGTTCGGAATGGGAACGGGTGTTACCTTCTCGCCATAATCACTAGATGTAAAAATTGCTATAAACGACCCATTCTCTGCGTCAAATCCATCGCTGCGGTGCTCATTTACCAACCAGTAAACTCTGCTCCTCG
>NZ_JARUJP010000041.1:0-14618 GCF_033659955.1 Clostridium tanneri | reverse complement strand
ATCCAAAGTAACAGTTTTAGATAATAGTGACGTGGATTGCAATCAAATTGTTTTAGATTATTTTTCAGGTAGTCCTCCATTTGAAACGAAAGATAGCAAAAAGTATGAGTTTCCCGATGCAATTATGGCTGCAAAGTTAAAAATACTGTTTAGTGTGGAAAATCCAATATATATAATCAGCAATGACTCTGGTTTTAAAAGTTCATTTAATGATGAAAAGGGCTTTAATACTTTTGAATCGTTGAAAGAAGTATTTAACTTAATAAACATGGAAACAAAGATATATGAGAATATAACTAGCTTTATACTTAATCCGAATACACATAATTTAATATGTGCTATGCTTACAAAGGAACTTAACAATAAAGATATTGATCTTGACGGCTTAGACTGTGATCGCAAGGGCATTTGTGAAGGTTATAATTATGAGGAAGTATATATTGATGACATTTCACAAGTAGATTTTGATTTTAGTTCCGTTGATGATATAACCGAGGATACAGTTAATATCACACTTTCATGTACAGCATCTATAACTGCAATATGCTCTTATTTGGATGAGTCTAACTCAGCATGGGATTCAGAAGAAGATGAGTATATTTATGCTGAATGGGAGAGCATTGAGGAAAAACATCAGCCTAATTTTGATTGTGAGGTTATTTTCTCAATCAACCGAGAAAGTGAAGAAGTAAACTTTGAAATTGAGTCGATATATTTCGATATTTCGCTAGACCAACGGACAAGAGTAAGTAGGCGTTATATAGAATCTGAAGATCCTGATGAAGTAGCAAAAGCAGAAGAAATGGAAGCTTTAGAGGAATACCATAAACATTGATAGCTACAAGGGGGTAATATTGAAAAACTGCATAATGGATATTGATTTACAACATTTAACAATATTAGATAGCTCAAATTAAATTTCCCATTATTCATATAATTAAAATAATAAGGTACCGATCTGCGGATATATTACATGTAGCAGCATTAAAAGAAAGTTATCATAAATATTTCAATATGATGACTTTCTTTAATTTTTTGAGTGGGGTATCAGGTTAGTCGGTTTACCCACAGCTACAGCATAGCTTTTAAAAACCTTACCATCTTTATAAAGAGTAAGCCTACGAGCAGCTACATTAATGGTAATAGAATAGCTAGGTCTAGGAGCACGAAATTGGCAGGGAAATAAGAAATTAGAGAGAAACATAGTAACCTCCAGGTAGTATATTGTTTTTATTATATTATGATAAGGTAACGAATTTGGTTATTGTTCAATAATGTCTCCAGTTATTTAAGGTTTGTTTAAGGTTTAATTAATAAAATAAATACATGAACTTAGTTGTAAAGATAAATGAACTAAAAAGGAGATTTATATTATGAATAGAAGATCAATTTACTATAAATTAGTTACTGCACTTGTGTGTACCACATTTTTGTATGCCTGCAGCCCTAATACTTCAACAAAAACTACAACTGGAACCGGGGCGGCTACACAGACTAAAGCAAGTATTATTGGTGACAAGGCCATAAAAACTGTTATAGGTGGAGTGGTTACCTATGATAAAGATGACTACTACAGTGACTGGAAAAAGGAAAACCCAAACTACATTGAATTAAAGGGAACTACGGCTAATTTAAAGGGTTCTGGTGCTGAGGTAAAAGACGGTAAAGTTACTATAACTTCAGCAGGAGTGTATGCAATTAGTGGCAAATTGGATAATGGCCAGATTATTGTAGATGTTAAGGATAAGGGAACCGTTAAACTTGTTTTAAATGGTGCAGAAATAAAGAATTCTAATAATGCACCTATTTACGTAAAAAATGCAGGAAAAACAATTATTTCTCTACAGGAAGGTACAGAGAACTCAATAATAGATGGAGAAAAATATGTTTTAGCGGATGCTTCAACAGATGAGCCTAGTGCAGCAATCTTTAGTAAAGATAACCTTGTTATAAACGGAAAGGGTAAACTAACTGTTAAGGGAAATTATAAGGATGGAATTACTAGTAAAGATGATTTAAAGATTACGGGAGGAAATATTCTAATTACCGCAGTTGATGACGGTTTAGTAGGACGTGACATACTAGCGGTTAAAGAAGGCAGTATAACTATTGAATCTGGTGGAGATGCAGTGAAATCTACAAATGATACAGATAATACTAAAGGAATTGTAGCTATTGACAATGGAGTCTTTAATTTAAAAGCTGAAAAGGATGGAATACAGGCAGAAACAGCAGTACTTATCGCAGATGGTTCCTTTAATATTACAACTGGCGGAGGAAGTGCAGTGGGCACTAAAAAAGCGGAAGAGGGCATGAAAGGACCAATGGACAATAAGGACAAAAATACCGCTGAGGCTAATACTGAAACAGAAACAGAAAGTAAAAAAGCAATAAAAGCGTCTAGTGATATAGGAATCGCTGGAGGCACCTTTAGTATAGATTCTGCTGATGATTCTATACACAGCAATAACAACGCTATTATAGAAGGCGGTAACTTTACAATTACTTCTGGTGACGATGGAATTCATGCTGATACAACTTTAGGTATAAAAGGTGGAAAAATAAATATTACAAAGAGTTATGAAGGCATAGAAGCTTCTATAGTAACAATTTCAGAGGGTGAAATATATGTTACTTCCAGCGATGACGGTATAAATGCTGGTGGAGGTGCCGATGGATCATCAACAGAGGGCCGTCCTGGACAGAATAATTTTAGTTCTTCAGGAAACAACAAGCTTAATATAAATGGTGGATATGTGGTAGTTAATTCTACTGGTGATGGGTTAGATGCCAATGGATCAATATACATGACAAAAGGTACAGTAGTTGTGAGTGGTCCAACCTCTAATGGCAATGGTGCCTTAGATTACGATGAAACTTTTGAAATGACTGGTGGCTTACTTGTATCTTCCGGAAGTTCTGGAATGGCACAAGGACCTTCTGATACATCAACTCAGTACTCAATAGTAATGAATTATCCACAGACACAATTAGCAGGAACTATTGTAAACTTACAGGATAGTACAGGAAAAACCTTGGCAACCTTTGCACCTGTAAAGGATTATCAAACTGTAGTTATTAGCTCACCAGAACTTAAAAAGGGTGGAACATATACACTGTATTCAGGGGGAAAGTCAACTGGAGCTGAAAAGGGAGGGCTTTACACTGATGGAAAATATGAGAATGGAACAAAAGTCGTAGAGTTTACTATTTCAAACTCAGTAACATGGCTCAACGAATCTGGCGTAACAACTGCTAAAAGTTTCAACCCAGGAGGTGGACATGGAGGTCAAGGCGGTCCAAGAGGACAGCGTCCATCAGGAATGCAAGGTGAAAATCCAGCGGGGTCTCAAGATCAAGTACCTCCTGCAGAGCAAAGCCAACAATAGAGTGATTAAAATTAAACTATAATAATTAAAGTTCTTTATTTTTGGAAATTTATTTAAAAGGAGCTGCTCATAGTGATTAAAAAATTGCTATGAGCAGCTCCTTTTAAGTTTATTTAGAGAAAGCAAGCTGTGAAGCAGCCAACTTTCCATGTTAGTTTTTATTTTAGTAAAGTATTCTCCACAGGAGGAAGTTCAACTGTGAAGATTGTATCTTCATTTATATTACTTTTAACGGATATTTTACCCTTATGCTGTTCTACTATAGCTCTTGCTATAGACAGGCCTAATCCGTAGCCTCCACTACTCTTGGAGCGAGACTTATCAACGCGGTAAAAGCGGTCAAAAATCTTGTCTAGATGATCCTTAGATATTCCTTTGCCAGTATTGCATACTGTAAGCACTGCTTTAGTATTACATTTTTTAAATGAAAGGGAGATTTTCCCCTGAGGGTTTGTATATTTTAAAGCATTATCCAACAATATCATTACAACCTGTTTAATTTGTTCGCTATTTCCATAGGCTATAATATCAGGTTCAATATCATAATCAAGCAAAATATTATTTTCAAAAATAGAAGCTTCCATTGTTAAAACAATATTCTCTATAGCCTCACTTAAATCAAAATTAGTAAAAATTAGTTTTATATCTGAGTGGTCTACTTGGGCAAGGTATAACAAATCATTAGTTAGTTTGGTCATTCTCTCCACTTCAGATTTTATTAAATAAATCCACTTAGATTGATTTTTTATGGTATCTTCATCATTTGATAAAAGTACTTCAGCATTGGTATTTATAACAGTTAAAGGTGTCTTTAATTCATGTGAGGCATCTGCAATAAACTGTTTTTGTCTATCAAAGGTTTCTTTAATAGGTTTTATAGATTTATTGGCGAAGAATCTACTTATAAAGAAAATTGCCACAAGCATAACTAAAGCTACAGTTGAAAAAGTGTAAATTAAATTTGTTAAATATGCGTATCTTGAAGTTACATCCAGAAATACTATTCTGTACCCAGAGTTATCTGGAAGCTTTTGAAGGATAAATTCCCAGTAAGTATCTTCAAGCTTAAACCTGCCGTTATTTGAACCTTTGGATAAGGCTGTATCTTTTACTGTTTTATAAAAATTTTCATCCATATCAAATATAGAAAAGTAATTTGTTAAATTTTTATTATTATCAATTGTTACTATAAAGGATATGGATCTTTCTACAGGAGGTTTTTCGTTATTATTATACAGATCAGGCTCTATAGGATGATTTTTGGGCTTACGATTAAAATCTGACAACCTGTTCAGTTCCATATTTATATCATTGCGAACATTTTTGTAGGTGATTAAATATATACTTGTAAAAGAAAGTATCATCATAATTGAGATAATAACTAAATTCAAGATTAAAAATCTATTTCTAAGTTTTTTAAACATAATGAACTCCTCAATTGAATATGGTTTATATTTAGTTTGATTCTAAAATATATCCAACTCCTCTAACTGTATTAATAGTGGTCTTAGATTTTAGATAAGTTAGTTTTTTCCTTAAAAATGAGATATAAACTTCCACGTGATTATGTTCCACTTCAGAGTCGAAGCCCCACAGCTTTTCAATTATTAATTCCTTTGGGGAAACTAAGTTTTTTCTCGTAATAAGCAGCTCTAGAAGCTGAGCTTCCTTCAATATTAGCTTAATCTCCTTACTGTCCCTAGTTAGCTTCAAAGTAGAGGTATTTAACTGTAAGTCACCAAATTTTAAGGTGTTGTCCTGTTGTACCTCGCCTTTTCTTCTCGATATAGCTCTGATTCTAGCAAGAAGTTCTTCACTTGCAAAGGGCTTTGCTAAATAATCATCAGCGCCACTATCAAGTCCTACCACCTTGTCGCTTATTTCTCCTCTTGCAGTTAAAAGTATAACAGGAGTAGAAATTTCTTCTTTTCTAATATTTTTAAGAATACTTATACCATCCATTTTAGGAAGCATTATATCTAATATTATTAAATCATAGATGCCGCTTAGGGCGTTATCCAGACCACTCTCACCATCGTTAACGGCGTCAACAGTATAATTATTCTTTCTTAATATTTGTGCTAAAGCCTCGGCTAAAGGAAGTTCATCTTCTACTATTAAGATTCTCATTATATTTCCCTCTTTTCTCTTAGATATATTTATTTATTATATCATAAGAAACCTTTAATAAAGCTTAAATACAATCTGTCTAAATTATTAGCACAGTTAAAAATATTTAAGGTTTGTTTAAGGTTTATTTTATAAAATAAGCTCATAAGGAAGAGATATTAAGATTAAAGAATTTTAGTCCTTAAAATAAAGTTACAACAGTAAAAGTTGATAAATCCAGGGGAAAGGAGAATAAAAATGGCTATAGAGGTTTTTAACAGAAGTGAATGTAAGTTTTTAATTCAAGAGGACATATATGAAGAATTGAATATAAAGCTTTTAAAACATATGGATATGGATGATCACAATAAGGAAGCTAATTTTTATACAATAAGCAATATTTACTACGATACGGAGGACGATTATTTAATTAGAAACTCCTTATCAAAACCTAAGTATAAAGAAAAGATTCGCCTTAGATCCTATGGAGTTCCTAATATAGATGGCAAAGTATATTTAGAAATTAAGAAAAAGTTTAATGGCATTGGCAATAAGAGAAGAACTTCTCTTAAATTAAATGAGGCTTATGAATTTTTAAGTACAGGTGAAAAACCGGAGCTTAAAAGTTATATGAATAAACAAGTCATTAATGAACTCCATTACAGCTTAAAGCTCTATAACGTTGAACCGAAGCTGTATCTAGCCTACGACAGAAAAGCTATGTTTGGAAGAGATAATAGAGAAGTAAGAATAACCTTTGACACAAATATTCGGACAAGAAGATATGATTTGAGGCTTGAAGCAGGAAATTATGGAGAGCCTCTCTTAGAAAAGGGAAAGATGCTTATGGAGGTTAAGGTAGAAAAGAATATTCCACTTTGGCTGGCTAAGCTTCTATCAGAATATAAAATTTATAAGACAAGCTTTTCAAAGTATGGTAATGAATATAAAAAAATGATTATGAATAATAAAAGATTGAAGGGAGAAATGAATAAATGCTCGACTCAGTATTCAGCTCAATATCAAATGCAGCAGCTAGCACACCAATTGCTTTAACAGATTCAGTTTTAACTATCCTTATATCTTTCATATTAGGGGCAGTTATTAGTATTACCTATATGAAGACCTCAAGTAAAGGCGTATACTCACAAAATTTTTCTTTAACACTTGTGATAATTCCAACGGTAATAGCTATCATAGTACTTTTAATAGGAAATAACATTGCTAGAGCTTTTAGTTTAGCTGGGGCCTTTTCAATAATTAAATTTAGAAGTGCACCTGGAGATCCAAAGGATATTGCCTTTGTATTATTTACTATGGCAGCAGGTCTTGCTTGTGGTGTAGGGGCGTATAGTTATGCAGGGATGTTCACAGTTTTTCTTTGTGCGCTAATGTATATTCTTAGCATTATAAACTTTGGGGCAAAAAAAATTTCCAATAAACTTTTAAAGATTACAATACCAGAAGATTTAGATTATGAAGGTGCTTTTGAGGATATATTTAGTGCCTACACAACTAGCCACCAATTAATAAAAGTAAAAACTATGGATCTAGGCAGTCTGTTTCAGCTTATTTTCACTGTGACAATGAATAATAAAAAAAGTGAGAAGGAGTTTATAGATGCCTTAAGATGCAGGAACGGAAATTTAAATATTACTTTGTCTATGAATGAAGATATATCCTATGGTTAGAGTGGTAAATAACTGCCTGTAAGTAGCCTAACTGGCTGCTTGCAGGCAGTTATATTTTTAACATTCTCCGGCATTATCTATTTAGTTAGAGATAAATGTAAGAAAGGAGGCATAACTAACAGATAATGAGAGATAATATTAGCATAAAGGCATTTATAGTGGTATTTCGACGATATTTTTCGATATACACGGTATAGTTACCGTTGCTTTCAAGGGCATTGGTACTATACAATGTCTCTCGTAAGATAATACAGGGGGAAAAACAGATGCTTAAAAAATTCTTAGATATTTTACTTGGAGAACCTCTAGCCAATGAGGAAGGTAAAAACGAAAAATACAATATTCCTTTTGGACTGGCAATCATGGCTAGTGATGCAATATCATCTGTGGCTTATGCAGCCCAGGAAATTCTTTTCGTTTTAATAGTTTTAGGTGCAGCTGCTTATCAATGGTTAACATGGACTTCTTTCATGATTATAGGGTTGTTGATAATATTGACAATTTCCTATATTCAAATTATTAGAGCTTATCCTCAAGGAGGAGGAGCCTACAAGGTAGCAAAGGAAAATATAGGTACTAAGGCTGGTTTATCTGCCGGTGCAGGTCTGACAATTAGTTACATACTTACCGTTGCAGTTAGTGCTAGTGCTGGTGCAGATGCTATTATCTCTGCCTTTAGTGGTTTAACAGAGTATAAGGTTACCTTTGTAGTAGTCATAATTGTAGTTTTGACTATTTTAAACCTAAGGGGTATAAGTGAATCTTCAAAAATCTTTGCTATACCTACTTATATTTTTATTTTTAGCATGATTTTTATGATTCTTTATGGATTGTTTAAGTATTTTGTACTAAATATCCATCCAGAGCCTATGTATGCTATTCCTGCAAAGACTGTAGAAGGTGTATCGATATTTCTTATTTTAAGAGCTTTTTCTTCAGGTTGTTCTGCTTTAACTGGAGTAGAGGCAGTAAGTAATTCGGTGCCTAATTTTCAGGAACCTAGTCAAAAAAATGCAAAAATTGTTATGATATTATTAGCGGCTTTAATACTTTTTATATTCGGTGGTACTTCAATACTGGCTATATTTTATACAGCTGTACCTATTGCAAATGGTCCTACAGTTGTTTCACAAATTGCCTTTGGTGTTTTCAATAATGGAATAATGTACTACATAATACAGTTTAGTACCGCTATAATTTTACTGATGGCATGTAATACAGCCTATACAGGCTTCCCTATGCTAATGTACATAGTTGGAAAAGATGGATTTGCTCCTAGACAATTTACTATTAGAGGTAAAAGACTTAGTTTTTCCTTTGGAATTACTGCTTTATCCTTTATAGCTTGTGTTCTAGTTATTATATTCGATGCAGACACTCATAGGTTAATTCCTTTATATGCTATTGGCGTATTTATATCCTTTACTTTAGGCCAGTTTGGTATGGTAAACCATTGGAGGAAAGAAAGAGGCAAAGGATGGGTAAAACGTGCTATTATCAATGGTTTTGGTGCTTTGGTCACTTTATTAACAACAATAATAATTTTAGTTGAAAAATTTAGCGAAGGTGCCTTTATAGTTGCAATCTTAATTCCAATTATAATTTTAATTCAGATAAAAATTAAGACTCACTATGATAGAGTTGCTTGCCGTTTAAGTATTAGTCAGTTAAATCTAAAGAAGATAGATTTAAGAGTAAAATATACTCATATTGTGATAGTTCCAATTGCCAGCTTAAATAAGGCAACTATAGGAGCACTCCAATATGCTCAAAGCATAAGTGAAAATGTTGTTGCTCTTAATATCTCAACGGATATGGAAGCAATGGAGAAGTTAAAACAAAGATGGAGCGAATTAGATACAGATATCCTGCTTGTTGCAAAATATTCACCTTTTAGAGCGGTAGTTACTCCTCTACTAGAGTATATTGCACAAATTGCAGATGCAGCAGGTGAAACTGAAAAAATAACAGTAATTGTACCAGAATTTGTTACCCATGAACACTTTGGTGAGGTTTTACATAACCATACAAGTTTCTTTATAAGAGAAACCTTACTAAGAAGCAATAATATAATCGTGTCTACTTATCCTTACCATCTAGTAGATGAAGATATTTGTGAACCAAACAATTAGTTTATTTACTATGTAAATGCTACAAATATTAAGCAACCCTTGAAACTAAAAGGGTTGCTCTTTTAATGTGAAAAATCTTAAAAGATATTAGAAATCATATCAAAGGCTTCTTTAAACATATCATTAGTTTAAATTGTTCCTTTAAACTCCATTATAAAGGAAATATCACACAGAATACATAATGAAGTATAACCATTTGTAGATAACTTGAATACTTTAATAATAATTATTTTTAAATTGGATATACTACTTATTACCCCTTACTTTTAATAGAATTTTATTATAGCAACAAATAGTGCTACACTTTTTTATATGGTGTAGCACTTGTTAGTTTTTCAATATAGGAATAAAATTTATCTATTGTAAATTTACAATAGATAAACATAATCTTTGTGATGCGACGTAAAAACACCCCAAAATTCAATTCTAAATAATACAGTATTCTGATAAATTATTCGTTTTTTTATTTATATTACGTTAAATAAACAACAAATGTAACCTAACACTATTTACTTTCTGATGATACTAGCTGAATACTATACTGCGCTTTGAAATCTTCATCAAATCTATTTATTTCTGAAGATACTAATACCCATTTCTCTCTATTTATAATCTCATTCTTATCTAGCGAACCAGTATTACTAACACTCTCAAGACTTCCGTTCAGTATTTTTTGAATCCCTTGATAATATTTAAAAACTAAGTCTATCTTTTCATTTTCTTTATCGTAATTTATGTTATCTTTATCCTTATATGTTTGTCTCAGGTAATGAAAATAAGAGTCTAAAATAATCCCAAAAGAGGATTGCTCTTGATATATTTGTGCTAGATTCCCTATCTTCCACTGGTAATCATGAACTGATAAACCTATATACCATTGTTCACTTCTTATTATTGAATTTAAATACGTAAGTTCTGCAACATCACTGTCGGAGATTCTCTTATAAGTCCTTACAGTGTCTAGTTTCTTTATTGCCTCATTAGTTCGTGATTGAAGATTTTCTAACCTATAATAACAATTTCTATTAAAAGCATACTTCGCATTCTCAAATTTATTATAGAGCATTCCTGCAGCTATCACGGACACTCCTATAAATAACAAGATTATACCTCTAATAATTGTTGTATTGTCCATCTTTCGCTTCAATTTATCCACTACCCTTCGTTAAAGTATAATGTGATATACAATACGGAGCTAAATCTGAGATATTTAATTCATACAATTATAATTTAGCTTATCAGAATTATAACATATATTCATATAATTACCTGTAAAATTTATATAAAAATATAAGTAATTCTGATTTTTAACACCATATTATTCATTTATCAAAGAACATAATTTGTACTTCCAGATTCATTAATTACTTCGCTTTTATTTCATATTGCACATTAATCGTAAATTTTTGATATATGAACAATCGTAATAACGTATGTGAAATTACATGAAGTAAACGTTTTACATCATTACTACACAGAGAAAATTTATTACTCAATGTTATAGAATATATTTAAAGTTTCGATAATTATAAATCGTGATTATTTTTTAAACATGATTGAAAATTTAAACAGCTAATGTTAATATTTAGATAGTGTAGTCATTATTTAAAATAGAAGGATACGCCTTAATAGATGACAAAACTGTAATACTTGTACTAGGTGCAGGAAAAAAGGCTGCAAAAGCCATTGACTAAATGTTAGAGAAAGAAGGAGGACCAATGGATAATAAAATAAGGGTGTGGACCAGACAAGATGAAAAGATTCTTAATGTATTAGAAAAGGACGGAAGACATATAGCCAAAAGAGAATATATCGAACAAAAAATGGAGGATTGTTCTAAAGTATATCTTGATGTATACACATGGTATACAGAAAAAGCTAAAGATATAGTAGCCAAACCATCTGACGTACAATATCCAATTTGGGTTTCATTAAGTAGTGATAATATGCTTCAACCGGTTTCAGGTACAGTTATACTAGAGCTTTTGATTGACAGGGATTTACTAATAGTAGTTGATCTAGAAAAGTGGGGGAGAGTAGTTAACTACTGGTATGTACCTTTAACTTTAAAAGATGAAGAAGATTATGATAAAAAACTTAAAAATTATGGAATAACCAACAACTCCAATGTGTATTTAAGTAACTTTTACCCTCATCTAAAAAAAGAAGTAATTAAAAGTTGGGACAGGCTTTTTGATAATTCATATTCGTTATCAGATTTAAACGTGGGAACTATTTGGGAGGTAAAAAAGGAATGGATACAAAAGATAATAAAATAAGACTTTACACATCACAAAGCTTTGAGGTAGTTAAACTTTTGAAGGAGCAAAATGTATGTTATGTCAAAAAAGAATACATTGAAAAAAAGTATCAAGAGGTTTCCGGTATATTTATGGAGGCATATAATTGGTACATAAGCAGAGCGCAGAATATTGTAAGAAAGCCTGAATGTGCAAAGTATCCATATTGGGCATTTACTAAAGCTGAATATGCCGGTTTGTATCCGGGATACTATCTGCTTACTATGGAAATACCTATTGATGAAGTGATTTTTTTTAAAGTTGAAGATTGGAACAAAGTTTTAAACCTGAAATATTTGGATATTAGCGAAGAAGATGAGAAAAACCATAAAGATATGTTGGCAAAACAGAATATCTCCATTGAGTCCGATATATTTACCAAGCCTTTTTATCCATATTTGAAATCAAAAGTAAAGAAAAGCTGGGATAATTTATTTAAATATAATGAGTTAATAAAATCAGGAGTTATGCAGAAATCAGTTTTACAAGCAAGCCTATGGGAGCTAAGGAAAGAGTGGATTGTTGATATCAAAGATGCTACGAAAGATATTTGTATATAAATATTATTGGTTTAAGAGTAAACAGAAAAAGTTACCAAGTTGTTTAAAACAAAGAAATTACGTTAAATAAGAATGATGCTTATCAATATATAACTATTCTAATACAAAACGACTGTATGCAATACTTTTTCCTGTGCTTGTTTTAAAATTTTGTTCAATACAGGTCTTTATTTCCTGCTGCTGCTTATGTATATCCATAACTGTTAAATTCTCTAATAAATCTGCTTCCCATTGTATTTGAAAATCAATTCCATCAATTTTGGAAGGGGTATGATGGTTACCTATTATAAAGCATATCCTATCAATATTTTTATCATAGCCTATCTTTTTTAATATATCTCTTGCTACTGCTGGTCCTTCTTTTTCTTGATAAATACCATCTATTGAGCCATACTTCTTCTGTGCTTCAACTGCACCAATATCATGTAGTATTGCAACAATAGTGATTAATTCTTTTTCAATATTTTCGCCTTTCATTATATCCTCTGCATTTTGTAACACTTTGAGAGTATGGTCTACTCCGAAAGGAAGTTCCTTAAAAACTTCTTTCATTTCTTCAATAATTTTCTCTTTAAACATAAATTACCTCCATAACTTTTACTGCACAATAACTTACTATTTTAAGTTAAAGTAATTATATCATAAATCCAGTCATTTTGTATTATTTTCCACTGCTGCTACTGCTTCAAGTTCTACCAATTGATTTATATATCCTAATACTGTAACTCCAGATAAGGTACTTGGAACATCATGATTACCAAACTCTTTTCTTATTGTTTCCCATACGGTTACTAAATCTGAACGATTTGCCGATGCAACGAGTACTCTGGTGTATACTACATCTTCTAATGAAGCATTACACTCCTTAAGTGCTTCTTTCAAATTATTTACACAAAATTTTGCCTGAAGCTCATAATTATTTAAATCGGGGACTTCTCCGTCTTTATTAATTGGACATGCTCCCGCTAAAAACAGCAAGTCCATTCCTGAAGGTATACGTCCAGCATAAGCATAATCTACTGGAGCTAAATTTGTAGAATGAATTAATGATATTTTTTTATTCATTTTTTATCTTTAGTGAGAGAGTGTATTATAAGTACCAAACCCTCACTAAAACTCACTTCCTTTCGGTTTATACTTTTTTCTGTGTAAACATGTTGATAATTCGTCATCAAAGAAGATTGCGTCTTAATAAAGAATTGCTACATTTTATTTATCAATACCGATTAATCCACTCTTCTTTTAAAATTGCATAGACTATATCGTCTGCCCATTCATTATCAAACCAAAAGCTTTTTTTGAAATGTGCCTCTTTTCTCATTCTAATTCTTTCAAGCAATGCTACGGATTTTATATTTCTAGGATCAACTGAAGCAATAATTCTATGTTTTTGTAAATTACAAAATAAGAAGTTTATTACACTATTAATAGCTTCAGTAGCATACCCTTTAGATTGATGCTCTATAGATAAGGTAAATCCTATTTCTACCTGTAAGTTATCTGGATCTATAAAATGAATCCCTATATCCCCAATTAACTCCTCAGTTTCCTTAACCAAAATTCCAAGCTGATACCAAGTATCTGGAACATTTGGTACTTTAGCAATTTTTTTATAAATAAATTCTTTGACTTCTTTGATTGTTTGTGGTCTCCAGCATTGAAATTTATATATTTGTGGATTAGAACGATATTTAAATATCGACTCTGCATCAGAAATTCTAATGCCTCTTAATACTAATCTTTCTGTTGAAATATTAATTTCACTATTATTCATTGTCTTTCCTCCGAAAATATAATTTAGTTAACCTAAATAGAACAACTCATTTCTAAACTTAAATTGTTGATAGCTATATGTATTGTTGTTGCGTATAAAATTACTATTTTTACTTAATTAATGATAATTATATCATAGTTACATGGTTCGATGTGGTTGACCTTGAAATAAATGTAAGATTGTTTCGCTCTTTAACTCGCATTATTCAATTCTAAAAAACCATTGTTAAGATTTTTACTTTTAATAGTTACGTCGCTTTATAATCACACTTTTGACATTGAGCAAGTGTATGTTGGTTGTCTTCAATATGATAAACACCAGACCATCTACAAATACTTTGCAAAATTGGAACTACAGACTGACCTTTCGAGGTCAATGAATACTCAACCTTTGGAGGTATTTCATCATAAGATTGTCTTTTTATGATTTCATCTATAATCAATTCCTTTAATGTTGCAGCTAATACAGCATCTGTTATATTCGTCATTTCCTTTCGAAGGGAACTATATCTCAAGGTTTCTTTTTCAGCTAAAACGCAGATTATTCTTGATTTCCACTTACCACCAAAAACAGTTAATCCATACTCTAATGGACAACGAATATCTTTTTCTAATTTAGGCTTATACATTGACTTTACTCCTTAATTTTTTAATCATAGTATAT
>NZ_JARUJP010000040.1:0-15908 GCF_033659955.1 Clostridium tanneri | reverse complement strand
GTGATAAAGAACTTCCTAAACTAATAGGAGGTTCTTTCTTTTTGTGTATATTAGGATAAGGGTTCAATAATATATTCTTTTTTAATTAATAATTACTATTGACTAATTTTATTGATTATGTAATAATAAACTTAAAGTTAGTTACTATTAGTAACCAACTTGAATAAATGCTTGAGATAAATATTAGTAAGTATCAAGATAAGTTATATAGAAATATTAATTTATGTTTTAAGTTAAATTTGCAAACAATAAAATAGAGGGAGAGGTGTAAAATGTTAAGGAAGATAGAAAGTAAAAACATGGGAAGCAGCAATCTTGGATGGTTAAGAAGTAAATTCCATTTTTCATTTGCTGAATATTATAATCCAGATAACATAAATTTCGGAGTTTTAAGAGTAATAAATGATGATTTAATTGAGGTTGATACTGGATTTGATACTCATCCTCATAGAGATATGGAGATAATATCTTATGTAGTTAATGGTGAGCTTACTCATGAAGATAGTATGGGAAACAAGAATACTATAACTCGGGGTCATGTTCAGTATATGAGTGCAGGAACAGGAGTATATCATAGTGAGCACAACCTTGGAAAAGACATACTAAGATTATTACAAATATGGATTTTCCCTGATAAACAAGGATATAAACCTAACTATGGAGACTATAGATTTAATTGGGATGACAGGCACAATAAATGGCTTCATATGGTTTCAAGTGAAACTGGAAATGCACCAATAAAGATAAATCAAGATATTAATATCTATTCCTTAGAACTTGAAAAAGAAAAAGAAATAGACTTTCCAATAAAAGAAGGAAGACAGGCATATTTAGTTCAAATAGAGGGAACTTCAATAATAAACAATATTGAATTAGCTAATAGGGATGCACTAGAAATAGTTGAAGAAAATATTCTAATAAAAGCAAAGGAAACTTCCCATATTTTGATTTTAGATATGAATAAACAAGAGTAATAGTATTTAAATCATATGGAAGGTACATTAAGTTTTATTTACAAATGGTAGAAAGAAATATTTTATATAATATGGAGGAATGATTAAATGTCAAAGGATTTTTTAACTGCTGTAGCAGACAGACGTACGTTTTATGGAATTAGCAAGGAGGCTATGGTTTCAGATGATAGAATCAAAGAAATCATAGATCATGCTGTTAAGCATACCCCATCAGCATTTAACTCACAAAGTGCAAGGGTAGTTTTATTACTAGGAAATCATCATGATAAATTATGGGATATTACAAAGGAAGCATTGAGAAAGATTGTACCTGCTGACAAGTTTAGCTCAACTGAAGAAAAGATAAATTCATTTAAAAATGGATATGGTACAGTTTTATTCTTTGAAGATACTAGTGTAGTAGAGTCTCTTCAAAAGCAATTTGCCCTTTATAAGGATAACTTCCCAGTTTGGTCTGAGCAAGCAAGTGGAATGCACCAATTTGTCATTTGGACTGCATTAGAAGTTGAAGGGTTTGGAGCTTCATTACAACACTACAATGAACTTATTGAAACAGATGTAAAGAAAGAATGGAGCATACCAAACAATTGGAAGCTAATTGCACAAATGCCATTTGGAAAGCCAACTGCTGGGCCTGGTGAAAAACAGTTCCAACCACTAGAAAATCGTGTTAAGGTATTTAAGTAAATTATACCTTAATGTGCTATAAAATTAATAGCATTTTAAAAAAGAGGTTGCCGCATTATAACGCGGCAGCCCTTTTTAGAAATAAACTTTAATATCTAGCTGATTTTTCTTCTTGGTATTCTAAGAAAAAAACTAAGCTATTTTTTCTTTACTTTTTAGTTATGTAAATGTAGTAAAACCTTATGCAGTTTTACTTTGCTGATTTTCTTTTTTAGTTCTTTCTACTAATCTTCCCATATAGAAGGCTAAAACACCTACTCCAATACCTGTCTGTACACAGAAGAGTAAACTTTCAATTTCACCTGGTAATTCTCCGCCAATCCAAGTCTCCATAACAGGTGTAAACCAGGGCTTATACTCTGTACCAGTAATCTCAGAAACGACTTTGCTTCCTGCATCATCGGAGCCGCCAAATTCAGCACCCTTTAATGCAAATAATGGTATAACCGCTATTAATAAAGCAATAACTAATAAACTAATAACTTTCTTTTTTGTCTTTGTCATTAATTTTCACTCCCTTTAAGAAATCTAAGACCTGTTAATTCAGATTTTGCATATGTTTCAAGTCCTATAATGATGACAACAGTTAAAATACCTTCTATAATTGCAAGTGGAAGCTGCGTCGGTGCAAATACTGCAAGGAACTTAGCTGCAGATGTTCCGAAACCACCGTTTTGAGCTGGATATGCAAGTGCAAGTTGAATACTTGTTACACAATAAGTAAATAAATCACCAATTGTTGCTGCTAGAAAAACTCCTACATGTCTGTTTACCTTCAGCTTTCCACATAATTTATAAATCCCATAAGAAATCAACGGACCTGCAATAGCCATGGAAAATGTATTAGCACCAAGGGAAGTTAATCCTCCGTGAGCAAGCAAAATTGCCTGAAAAATTAACACAATAACACCTAAAATACTGACTGCAGCAGGCCCAAATAAAATTGCGCCAAGCCCAGTACCTGTCATATGTGAGCAACTTCCTGTTACTGACGGAATTTTTAAAGATGAAATTACAAAAATAAATGCACCTGCCATAGCAAGAACAGTTATGGATTTACGATTTTCTGATAGCGTTTTTTTAATTGATAAGTAACCTGTTACTAAAAATGGAAAGCATATAGCACCCCATATAATACAAAATCTTGGTGGAAGATACCCTTCCATGATGTGCATTGCGTTTGCTATGGTAGTTACTCCGAAAATTAACGTAAAGACTGTCATAATAGTAATAATTCTCTTTTCTTTTTGATTCATTTTATTTTTCCCCCTTATGTTATTTCAATTAATATTAATCTAAGCTAAATCACCTAGAGAAATTTCCTGTTTTTCTAGAACTTTCTCAAGTTCCTCTGTACTTTTCGGATAGACTTTTGTATCTTCTAGTACATTTTTCTCTACAAGCATTTCATAGACCTCCAGCATAGTTGGCTGTTTTAAATTCGCCCGTTTTAAAATTGACCTATCTTGAAAAATTTCTAAAGGTGTTCCATCTGCAATAATTTGTCCCTGATAAAATACAAGAATTCTTTCAGCCCATCTGTATGCAAAGTCTACATCATGAGTGGAAATCAACATTGTCTTCCCCTCAGAACTAAGCTTATCTAAAACTTCTTCTAACATTAACGCATTTAATGGATCCAATGCTGCCATCGGTTCATCAAAAATGATGATTTCCGATTTCATAGCAATAATATCCGCAATGGTGACGCGCTTCTTCTCGCCACCACTCAAGTAGTGCGGCGGACGATCCTTAAAATCTGAGATATTCATGTATGCCAGTGCTTCATCAACCCTTCTCTGTACTTCCTCTTTCGGAAGTTTTAAATTCATTGGTCCGAATCCAACCTCTGCCATAACTGTAGATGCAATAATTTGATTGTCTGCATCCTGAAATACAATTCCAATATTTTTTCGGAGTTCCTTTAAATTCTTTTTATTAATCACTGTATCCCGGTAAATAATTTTTCCCTGTTCTGCTGTAAATACACCGTTAATATTCAGGAAAAATGTAGACTTTCCCGAGCCATTGGACCCAAGGACAGCTATTTTCTCCCCTTCATAAACACTCACACTTACGCCCTCTAGTGCAGACTTTCCATTTCCATAAACATAGTATAGATCTTCAACCTCTAATATTGATTTTTTCATAATTGCTCCTTTCTACCGTGTAAAGCTCCGGAGTATAATTAAAAAAATTATGAATATTGTTGCTGAAACAATCTGTATTGCCTCCACCTTTCTATCTTCCTCTAAAAATACAAGATCTCCATCATAGCATCTGGCCTCCATAGCATCATAGTAAGAGTTTGCCTTCTTCAACGAAATAACCAGCATATTGCTTGTAATACTTCCAAATGTGTAACAGGATGTTTTAAAATCACAGTATCCCTGACGAGATTCTGCGGAATTTTTCATTTTAGTATAGACATCTATTAAAATGAAAATGTAACGATAAATTATATTCATCAGCTCTACAATAAGTTTTGGAACATGTGCCTTTCGGAGCACATATATAATTTCAGAAGATGGAGTTGACAGTATCATCATCTGCAGCGCACTAATTGCTGCAAAAACCTTAAGAATCAGGAAAATGACTTCCTTAAGCTTTGCCTGGGAAGTAAAAACATAGCAGAAGCCAAGATACAAGTTGTACTGCCCCATCGATTGTTTTGAAAAATCAATTCCAATAGTAAAAGTACCGATGAGTATAAAGCTTATTTGAACTGCCAGTATTGGTAAGTACTCACCTATGGGAAGTTCTCCTTTTACAATGGTCAGATAAGCCATTGCAATAATGACTACAGTAGACACATATGGATTATCCAATACAATGCAAAGAATCAAGGTCAAAACTGCAAGAGATACTTTAAAGGTAGGGTTCCAATATCTAATTTTAGAATTATAAGCGTAAAAATCAATTGAAAACCCCTCACCGTGTTTATGTCCAATTCTATGATGGTGACGATATGTCTTATCACCATGGGTGTGACCATCCCGTCTCTTATCTTTGAAGAAAAAGATAGCTATCAGGAACATGGTGAATAAAATAATGAATATTTTCATGTCAAACCTCTCTCGTACAATTTAGTTATTGATATTTATAGCACATAAAAAGAGAACCCTTAGAGGTTCTCTTAGAAGCAACGAAATAATATGTTTCGTTAATTAACTAAACACTTATAACTTTTAGCTGCATATATCTTCCCCTCCGAAAGAATCAACAAGATACTAGGCAGGTTTCCTGGCTCAGATTCATTTTACTCCCCCGTCTTCCCGAACAATGTTATTCAGTGACATAATAAGGTTTCATCCTCTTCACAGTAGCGGCGGGCTGCAGTGGCTTTTCCACTTTCCCTTTTAACTCCATTTTGAATTAATGGCAGCACCTAATACTATTAATATTAAATTTTTTCACTTTTTTCTTCAGTATATCGGCTTAAATGCACATCTATTAATAATCAATAACTATTTATTTCTTACTGGACTACCAGATATTTAACATTAAATGTTCTTTAAATAAATCTTTCTCTATATACTCATTTATATCTACTGTGACAGTAAAATCTTTTCTATTTAATATATCTACTGTAGAGCTATTAGTTTTTTCTGATTTTGACCATGCTGCCAGTATAGCCCCTGTAATTACACTATTCGTTGATGATTTTAAATGATTATCCTTAATACGCATAAAAACCTCCTTAATTTTGTTATATTATAGGCTAAAATCATAACAAACATAAAAAATCCTTTTAACAAAAGTGTTAAAAGGAAATACTATAAGAGCTTGTTCAATCATAAAAAATCAACAAAACCATCATAATAACGCCCCCCCTATCACTCGTAGAGTTTACAGTGCATAATATAGGCAGGTATTCTGACTTAAGAATCATTATTTAAATACGCCTTCCCAGTTTTCCAGTGGCTTAATGTATTTAAATTCATCTTTTACAGCTACGGGATAGTCCAGGATTTTCACCTGATTCCCTTTTAATTAATCGAAATTGATTAAACCTATATCTTATTATTAAATTTAATTCTAGTTTATACCTATTAGTAATTAATGTCAATGATTTAAACTTTTCTATTTCTAATAGTCCTTATTGTACTATTAAACTCTTCCACCTTAAGTAGATATATTAATATAAAGTATGTAGCCGTTCCTAATATAAAGGAAATAATTATGGAAGTTAAACTTCCCAGCATTTCCGATGCTATTGACGCCATAGCTATCTTATTTATAAAGTATATAATTCCACCCATAATTACAGAAGAAACAGTAATTTTTATAAAACTATTTATTACATTTCTTATTTCTATACCCTGAAGCTTTTTATTTAATTGCCAGGTCATTATAATTGTAGTTATAACTGCTGATAAGGTGGTAGCCAAAGTAAGCCCAGAAACCTGCATGTATTTTATAATAAATATATTTATTACTATATTTATGGCTATACCTATAAAGCTGTTAATCATAGGTGTTTTTGTATCCTTCACAGAATAGAAGGCTTTGTTTAAAATATCTCTAACTCCATAAGCGATCATAGCAGGACAATAGAAAAAGAGAGCATTTGCCGTTAAAACTGCAGCCTCATTGGTAAAGGCTCCTCTTTTAAAAATCACCGTTACAAGAGGTGTTCTTAAAACAGCTATAGCTACTGCCGCTGGGACCATTATAAGCATTATAGTATTTATTGACTTTACTAATGCTTTTTTATACTCTTCCTTATCTCCTTTAGCCGCCAACTCTGATAAAGTTGGATATACAATCATGGCAATTCCAATAGCGAAGACTTCATAAGCTAATGTGTTTATTTTATTGGCATAATCTAAAACCGTAACCGCCCCATAAAATATATTTGTTGCAAAAGACCTATTTACAAAGACATTTAATTGAATTACAGAAGTACTTATTATAACTGGTATCATCATCTTGAACATCTTATGTACTTCTCTGTCTTTAGTATCTATAACAGCCTCATATTTGTAGCCTAACTTTAAATACTTAGGTATATTTATTACAAGTTGCATAATAAAACCTACTACTGTAGCTACAGCAAAGCCCATTATTCCATACTTATTAGTTAAAAACAATAAATATACTATATAAACCACATTTGAAACTGCTGCCATAGCAGCTGGTTCATAAAATTCCTTATGAGCTTGTAAAACCCCTGTAATAACACTTTGAATACTTATAAATATTAGGGATAACAACATTATCCTTGTTATATTTACCGATGTTGAAAACACCACTGGGTCATTTCCAAAGCCGTGTCCAAAGATATATATTATATACTTAGCAAATATTATTAAAATTATAGATATCAATATTGTAACTATGGAAGAAAGATTAATAACATTGTATACAAATTTATCTCTAACTTTTTTAATACTTTTTTGCAGTTGTTCTGTATGAAGGGGTATGAAGGTTGTCGTCAAACCATAACTTATGGTGGTAAGAAGATACACTAAACCCAATGCAAAATTATACACATCAGTAACATAAGTAGCACCGAACTTTGCTGCTATTAAAGCATCTCTCACTAAGGCCAATATCTTTCCTAATATTATAAGCACCATGACTACTACTGAACTTTTTATAATTTTTTTTCCTGACATTATTTTCACTCCAATTATTTTCCCTGAAGTATCTTTGTATAAGCCTTGTAATATCCATTGCAAAAACTATCCATAGAATATTGTTCTTCAACAAAGTTATGTAAATTACATCCTACCTCATTTAATTGCTTTCTTTTATCATAGGCTTCCTTCATTTTACTATATATATCTTCTACTGAATAAGGATTTACTAAGAATCCTCTATCTTTGTTTATAGTCTCTTCTATATCCCCTACTCTTGAGCATATAAAAGGCTTTTTAGCTGCAGCACTTTCTAAAACCACTAAAGGCGGTGATCCTCCTTCACTAAAGGAAGTTAGAATACTTACATTAGAAGCTGCTACAAAATCTATTGAATTTTTCTTAAAACCTGTAAGAATTATATCATTATCTAAACCTAAAGCCTTAATTTTTTCCTTTACCTTATCCTCTAATTCACCGTCACCAACTAAAACTAACTTTATATTTCCTATTTCCTTTTTCAACTTATTAAAGGCTTCTATAAGATAAAAATGGTTTTTAATAGGGTGCATCCTTGCTACATTAACATATACAAAGTCATCTCTGCCAATGTTGTACTGACTTCTTATTTCACCTTTGCTTTCAGAGATTTTTATACTGCTGTAGTCTATACCATTATTGATTAAAAACTTTTCTCCTTGAAAGTTATCCTTTTCCACTAAACTCTTAATATACTTGGATACGCATATATAATTTTTAAAGCTTTTAAGCCCCTTAATGCTTAAAGGTGTAAAAAACATATGCTTGAACCTGCTATTCAAAAAATCCCTTCTATAATCACTATGTATGGTAGCCACAGAAGGTACATTAAGCTTATTTCTTAAAAAATAATGTATAAAAAAAGCTTTTGCTCCATGAAAGTTAACTATATCTATATTATTTTTCTTAACATATTCCAGTATCTCTCCCTTATAAGGAGACTTACCATTAAACTGAACAACATCTAATCCCAGTTTTTTTCCGTTGTCATAGAGGGCTCCCTTACCAAGGGCTCCTATAACACAGTGAAATTTATCCTTTGAATAGTAAGCTAAGTTTAAGAGGTGGTTTCCACCACCTCCATTGTCATTACCAGATATTACTTGAAGCACTTTAATTTTAGACACCTCCAAATAAACAAAATTATTAACCTCTACCTCTTTCTGAAAGAATAATCCCCTCTCCCATAGCCAAAAGCAGCCAGAAGAAAGCTGTTGTTTTAGGTACAAAGAATAGATTATCCGACAGATTCATAAAGAAAAAGGCCACCATAGAGGCAAAAAAGCCAGTATAAAAATACTTATAGAGCTTATCCTCCGTAAATCGAATTAAATTTTTAATTTTCAATAGGGCAGAAATTAAAATCCCTATAAAAAATACAATTCCCATTACTCCTAATTCACTTTGAACTTTTAAATAGGAATTATGAGTAGGAAATCTCTTATACTCATAGTAAATATATAACTCAGGATACTTTTCCACATAGCTATCGTATAAGCTTACAAAGTTTCCATTACCTACTCCAAAGATAGGATGTTCCTTAATCATATACCAGGCAGTTTTCCAAAGCTTTAATCTAGTATAGTTTTCCGAACCTTTTCCTATTTCTAATAGCCTTCCCCCTATTTGAGGAATTAAGAATAGTAATGCTGTAACACCACCAATAGGAATCAATAGTCTCCAGCTATATACCAAGGCAAGTATTATAAGTCCTATTACAAGTCCCATCATTGCATTACGTGAGTATGAAAAAACTATGTTTATAAGCAGTGAAAGAGATAAAATCCCTAGGAATATCTTCTTCTTAATACTTTTCTCATATATTAAGAGCATTATCACTGGAAAAATAGCTAATATTAAGAAGGCTCCAAAATTATTGGAGTTGTCCAAGGAAACCGTAACTCTAGGTCTTCCTAAAAATCCATCAGTGTTCACAAAGCCTTTGCTTAAGTAAGCTCCGGTAAAATATTGATATATACCAAATATGCTCATTATAGTAATACACACTATATATGAGTTTATAAAACCCTTTATATACATACTCTTATTAAACTCATATTTTATTATAAAAAATAACAGTAAATATGTTGCAAATCTAAAGGTTTCTGATATTGCCAATCCTTTTTCTGTAGAATAAGCTACAGATACAGTCATTACTACAAATAGTCCAACCATGAACAAATTTAAGTAGTCTGTAAAAAAGTCCTTTAAGGATCTAAAAAACTTTATTCTTCTTTCTCTTAGGAAAAGAAGAATTACAAAATAAAGTAAAAAGATTAAAAATAGTAATGTATCTCCTGATAAACTAATACCCTTTATATTTGTTTTAGGAATTAAGGGATTAAATATAATATATAGACATATCATTAGATACAATATAGAATTTGCTACATGCAATTCTTAACACCTACTTTGCAATATATTATTAGTTAGGCTATATTACCAATTTAATACCATTCTATAGATACTATCTAGACATTTTAGTGTTCTTTTCTATAGACTTATTTGACTTTAATAAGTAGAAGCTAACTAATCCTTCCATAAATCCAATACCATAGCTCATATGTAATATAGGAAATATAAATGGTATGTATTTTAGAACTCCAGATTTTCCTTTAGAAACCTTAATGGCTGCAGCTATATCACAAGTTAGATATAAAAGCACCTCTAAAAACCATAAGTACAGTATTGGTTTGAAGAATATTCCAAGTGCTATACCTAAAACATTAGTAGATACAAATAGCATAGGAACTAGATGCCTTACAGATGCTGGCTTACCATGCTTTTGCATTACCCTTACCTTCCAAAAGCCATACTGATAATATTGTTTCCAAAGCTTTTTCAAGGAAGGCCTGCTATAGTACCAGGACTTTACTTTAGGGGTTAATAAAACCTTATATCCGCTTTTTACCACCCTAAAGTTAAGCTCATCATCTTGATTTCTTACTAATTCTTCATCGAAATATCCTATTTTATCTAAAACTTCTTTTCTATAAGCTCCAAAGGCTACCGTGTCTACATAGGTTTCTTCCTGAGCATACCTAAAAAGTGCATTTCCAACTCCAAAAGGTGAACTCATTGCTAAGGCTATAGCAGTTCCCTTATCATCTTCACTTATAGTTTCTATAGGACCACCAGCACATCCTACTTCTTTATTTTTTAAAGCTTCAACATTATATTTTATAAAATCTTTATCTGCATAAGCATGAGCGCCAAATATTATAACAATATCTGCCTTACTTTTTTTAATTCCCTCATTCATTCCCTTAGGAGCGGAGAGTCCCGGATTATCCACAAGTTTTATGTTACCGTACTTTTCTTCATATTTTTTCACTAGTTCTCTAGTATTATCCGTTGACATTCCGTCACAAACGAAAACCTCAAAGCCTTCCTTAGGATAACTTTGATTTACAAAGGAATTTAAGCATTCCTCTATATACTTTTCTTCGTTTCTACACGGAATAATTATTGAAACAGTTTCCACCATATTCACCTACCTGTTTTATATAAGTTGGGAAAATCTAACCAATTTTCCTGTTGATTTTCTTAGATATAAAGTTTCTTATACCCTTTACTTCTTCTATTCCTATTATTATTGACACTATAACAAATACTACTATACCAGCTAAAGAAGAAATTGCAACTTTAACTAATACTAAAACCATTGAATCATAGTTAAGTGAAAGTAAAGTATTTAAAAGTCTTATAATTATTACCATTGGTATAGATGCAATTATTGTCTTTGCCGCTGTTTTTATAATATATCCTCCATTTATACTTCCTATCTTCTTTGTTAAAGCATAAATTAAAAGTCCACAGGCTATATACATTGATGTAGCATTGGCTAAAGCTAGTCCTCTAAGTCCAATAGTCTTTCCAAAAACAAAAATTAAGACTATATTAACTACCATAGCTATTGCGCTATTAATCATAGGTGTTCTTGTGTCCTTTAAAGTGTAGTAAGCCTTGCAGACAAAATCTCTCATACCAAAGGCTAAAAGTCCTATTGCATAAAAGGTTAATAGCAATGCTGTCTGTATGGTCGACTCCTCTTTAAAAGCACCTCTTTGAAATAATATATATACTATAGGTCTGCTTTGAGCCATAACAATAAATGATATAGGAAGTATAGTTAATATTAACATTCCTATAGACTCACTTAAAGTCTTTTTCATTTCTGATATTTCATTCTTAGCTGTTTGTTTCGCCATTCTAGGATAGATAATTGTAGATAAAGTAACTACAAAAATATCCACAAAAAGTGCAAAAACCCTATAGGCATAGTTTAGGTATGTAACACTTCCCTCTCCAAAATGTGTTGCCTGAGCTCTTTCAATAAAAGTATTGATTTGTTGAACTCCAGTTCCCAGTATTACTGGAACTAACATAATACACATTCTTATTAACATAGGGTCTTTAAAATCTATCTTAAAGCTGTATTTAAACCCAACCCTTTTCATAGCAATAACCTGAGGAATTATCTGTGCAAAAGTTGCTATAAAGGTGATAATAGTTAATCCAACTATACCATGGTTGCTGCCAAAGAATACTAAGTATCCTATTACTATTGCGTTTAAAGGTAATGCCACCAATGAAGGAATAGTGAAATTCCCTTCTGATTGGAGAACTGCATTAAAAATATATATAACTGCATTAAAAATCAAGGTTGGTATTAGTATATTAGTAAGTTTTTGAGTAAAATCTAGCTTTGCTCCAACAAATCCTGGGTTTAATAATGTAACTATAGGTTTGCTGAAAACTATACATACAATTGATATAACTACAGTAACAACTATAAATACATTTAAAACATTACTTATAAAATCTACAGCTTCCTTTTTCCCCTCTTTTAATTTTTCATTATATAGAGGTATTAAAGTGGTAGTTATTGCTGCACCTATCATTATAAACAGTACCATTGGAACATTAGATGCCTGAAAGAAGGCATCTAAGTCACCAGTGTTATATTTAGCTGCAGTTATACTATCTCTTAAAAGTCCTAGAAACTTACTTATAAAAGTACAAATAACAATTAAACCTGCAGTAGTTGCTAATTTCCCTTTATTACTCATATCTTCCATTACCCTTTACTGTATTAATTTGAATGAAGGAAATACTTAAAGCAAATAATAAATAATTAGGTAAAAAATATGTTACAGAACTTGGTGAAAAACTTCCTAATGTAAATCCAGCTAAAGCTGTAAACAGAGAATATGCAATATATTTATTTATTCCCTCTTTTCTTAATGCAATTATCAATAGATTATAGAGTAGATATAAATAAAATAATCCGTAAATCACCAAAAATAATCCAAAGTCTCCTAATACTTCTACAGCAAGTCCATGTGGACTGTAGATTCCATGGGTATTATCCATATCCATAAGATGCTGCACAGTATTACCTGCTCCGAAGCCCAGAAGCTTCTTCTCTTTTATTACCCCATTGACAACGTCATAGATAATAGTTGCTCTTACATTTTCAGAGCCTTCTTCGCCTATCTCGGCTTTACCTATCTTTGTCATACTGCCCATCTTTTCTATCATCTTTTGCTCGTACTCTACACCATGCTTAACCATTTTATAACTATACTTATATACACCTGTGAAAGCTATGGCAATAATTAAAGCATAGGCCAAGCCCTTTAGCTTGCCTTCCTTTATTAAAGCTAAGGTATATACTATCATTATTAAAGTTATTGATAAGATATTTGCTCTTGAATTTGTAAGTACTAAAGCAGTAAAAGTAAGTAATGAAGCTACTCCATAAAATATCTTTCCTGCTGAAGATCTTGCAGCATAAAAGAGGTATAGTACAAAAGGAATTCCAATACTTAAGAAGGTAGCATAGTTATTTGCATTAAAGAAGAACACTACCGGTCTGCTCTTTAAAACTATAAGCTCCTTCAATGTAAGTTTATATAAAATACTATCATAGTAATGTTTTACAGGTAACTGAGTTCCTGTTATTGCTTCTATCATTCCTATTATAACAGTAAGTAAGAATACAAAGCCTACTACCTTTAATGTATTATAAAATCTCTCTTTTGAATTGTTAAAGGTAACCAAAATAAAAATAAAGGTAAACATCATTGCATATATTATTATATATTTTATATTTAATCCTTTATTTTTTGACCAAATAAAACTTAGGCATATATAAAGAAACCAAATTACATAAAAACCCAAAAGCTTTTTATTCACTTTTTTTAACTCATACCTATTTGATAGTAGATTAAAAACAGTGAGAATAGCTGCTAAAACTAAAACTATATGAAAATAATATAATTTTTCCTGTCTAGGAAAATAGGATGCATATTCAAAAATACCGGATACCAATAAGGTATAGTATACATTCTCATATAAGCTGCGTGATTTTGTTAACCCACAAGCTGCAATAACACTTAATAAAAATAATCCATTTATTATAAAGTTTTTATTTATTACTGATGAAATTAAAAGAAAAATAAAAACTATCAACAGATAAATACTACTTTTCTTACTTAGTTCATACATCCATCGGTCCCCCTAATTGCATAATTTTTTCGTATAAATTTTTCATTATTGCTGCATTTTCAGTCCAGTTATAATTTTCTTCTGCTACTTTTCTAGCATTTACTGAAAACTTTCTAATTTTATCTTCATCTTCTATTAGTGTTTGTAATTTATCTTTAATTAAATCACTATTTTCGGGATCAACAGAATACCCATTATAATCATCAATTACTATTTCCTTTAAGCCACCTACATTAGTAGATACAACTGGTCTTCCACAGGCACAAGCCTCAACTGCAGCAACTCCAAAGCTTTCACTTAAAGATGGCAGGCAAACTATATCCATCTTATTTATGTACTCTGGTACACTGCTGTTATCTATATTCCCTGTAAAGTTAACCTTGGAAACTATATCAAGCTCACTGCATAGTTTTTCTAAGTTTTCTCTTTCGCTTCCATCTCCAACTATCATTAACCTAATATCTTTTTCTGTTTCCTTTAACAAGCTACTAAAAGCCTTTACTAAGTACTCAATTCCATATATTTTATGTAAGTTCTTTACTACTCCTATGGTTATGTAATCCTTTGACAAAACTGGAGTCTTAATATTGAATCTATCTACATCTACGCCAAAGGGAGTTATAGTTATTTCCTTATGGTCATAATATTTTTTTGTTTCCCTTGCCATATCCTTACTTGTGGAACAAACTGCATCTGTACCCTTTAAAATATATCTTAAAAGCTTGGATTTCAAAGTACTCCCCTTTGGAAATTCATATACGTCACTGCCCCATACAGAAATGATGAATGGATGATACCCACTGATCCTTCCATATAATCCATAACTGGTAGCATAGTGACTATGTAAAATATCAGGTTTTATTTCCTGTACTAGTTTTTTTATCTCTTTTAAAATAAAGAAGTATGATAGCTTGTTCTTAAATGGCGGTTCTACAACAATAACTCTAACATTATCTTTATAGCTATACTTGGTAGCTCTCATAGATATTAGATAAATTTCATTATTAAAGCTTGAAAAATAATCCACCCATTTTCTAGTGTGAATGCTATCAGCATCTGCTAAAAAACATATTTTAGCCATTTAATTCACCCCTTAAAAAAGTTAGGAGTTAAGAGTTGTTTATGTTTTTATACAAGTGTATAAAAATTAACCTCTGCTTTAGTTTTCCCAGAGGAAAAACTGTCCTAACTACTCACTCTTAACTCCTTACTTTTAACTATACATCTATTGGTTTCTAAGAAGCTGATCCTCAGGAACCTTTTTTAATTCTTTTGCTGGATTTCCGGCAACTATAACTTCTTTTTCTACATCCTTTGTAACTACACTTCCTGCTGCTACAAATCCATCCTCGTTTATTATCTTACCTGGAAGTATTGTAGACTGCGCTCCTACTCTACCACCTTTTTTAATTGTAACACCTTTAAAGTGGTTATATCTTTCCTTTGAACGAGCTGCAAAATTATCATTTGAAGTTACCACTCCTGGCGCTATAAAAACATTGTCTTCAACTTCAGAATAAGCAGTTAGATATACATTTGTTTCTAATTTGCAATTTGAACCTACCTTACAGAAGTTTTCAACGGCAACGCCTCTGCCTATAATAGTCTTGCTTCCTATTGTAACATTTTCTCTTATTGTAGCTAAATCTGCAACTAATGTTTTTTCTCCTATTTCACATCCACAGTAAACAATAACTCCTGCTCCAATTAAACAACCTTCAGATATTACTGCTGGTGGAAATTCCTTTTCATCCTTGAATATACTGTTAACAGATCTCATAGGTTGTTTTCCAACTACAGAGTTATCATCTATTCTAACGTTATTTCCTATTTTTGTTCCTTTATGTATAACTACATTATGGCCTATTAAGCAGTTATCTCCTATAACAACATCCTCTTCTACAACTACAAACCTTCCAAAGGTTACATTGCTTCCGATGGTTGCCTTTTCTGATATATACTGTTGTTCCATATATTCATCTCCTACGTTTTCAATTATTTATTTATCTTATCTATTCCTACCATTTCCATAGTTGAGAAGCTTTCCATTGGAAACTTTACAGGCATTCCAGTTAATCTTGATTTATAAGCAGCAAGAATTATAGACATACCT
>NZ_JARUJP010000039.1:0-18901 GCF_033659955.1 Clostridium tanneri | reverse complement strand
TGTTACATTTGCATTTACAGTACTATTATTGCTTAAGGTTACTTGCACTGCACTTGGCAAACCTATTGCACTGGCCTCAGTTCCATTTGGTACATTTATGTCACTTATTGCTGCCACACTTATTATTGCTAATTCTGAGTGTGAAGATCCTCCACCGGAATTTCCTCCACCAGAACTTCCCCCGCTAGCAGCTGTGCCTGTTTCCTTGTTTCCACCTACTGTTGATGAAATTCCTTTTCCAATATTTAAGTTACTTGGTTTTTGCTCTAAGGTTGTACCTTCTGCATTTACAGATGCATTTTTTATTTCTCCCTTACCTTTTATATCTGCCGCTGCATTCAGTGTAAGTGTATTTACCTTAGCATTTTCGTCTATATTTATCATTGATCCTTTAGCATCTTTAGTAACCTCTAGTGAGCTTACATTAGTTGCTTGAACTTTTACATTTATGCTTGCTGATTCTATGGACACCTTGCCTATTTGCCCTTCACCTGCAATAGCTACATCACTCTTAGCTGATATTGTTTGTACTGACGAATTTTTCCCAATGTTTATTGAGGAATTTTTAGCTGAATCTGTAACTCTCAATGCACCTATAGTAGCATTCTCTGCAGTTACATTGGCACCTTGTCCCTTTACTTCAACATTGTCAAATTTACCAATTAGTTTTAAGGTTGAATTTTGTTGTATTGTTACATTTCCTGGTTTTGTTGCGTTAGTTTCATCTAATATTCCATTAGATTCAACCAGTATTGAATCAATACTAGCATTTTCATCTATAATTACTCTTGTTTCTTCACCTATAGGCTTGTCTAAGTGTATATTCCCAGCATTTCCATTGTGATAATGAACACTATTTGCTCCTCCACCATTAATAATAGTTTTTCCTGTTACAATTACGTTATCTAAGTCAATATTACCATCATTTACAGTAGAAGCTATTAACAAATCACCTTTGATAGTTGTATTTTTTAAATATACATCAGATGCACTTATTGTCACCGAACCACTTATTTCTCCCCCTGAATAAGTTCCTGCCTTATCATAAGTCTTAACTACAGGCACAACTGTTTTTTCATCCATAATGGTTTTTATTAGTGTATCAGGTACTACAGCTTGCCCACCTAATGCAATTGCCTTTGTATTAAGATTCAATTTTGATTTTACAAATGTATTTATACCATTATCTATGGACCCATTTGTCATCAATATAGGCGCTGACTTATTTCCAGCTAAAGCTGCTCCTGATAGAGCATCTGCGAATTCGTCTCCAGTCGGTCCCTCACCTAAAGTCAGATAAACGTTGTCAAAATTCAAATCTTTTTCAAAGTACTTTATAACCGCAAGATTAGTACCGTATCTGTTATCCCCACCTAGTCTTACTGGTGATGGAACTTCTTTTTCTATTAGTGCTGATAGAACCCCTTCTCCACCAATTATATAGGTTTCCTTGATATTATTGTTTTCTATAAATTCTTTTGCATATTCCGATAAATTGCTTGTAGGTGATAATAATATAGGCATTCCCAACTTAGAAGCTACCGCAGATATTGATAAAGCATCAGGAAAATTTTCACCTGAGGCTATGACTACTTTATCTGTCTTGTCTAATTTTTCAGCTATCATTATGGAAGTTTCATATCTATCTTTTCCACCAATTCTATCAATATTTGTGTACCCAACTGCTTTTAGTTTGTCTTCTACATTTGTAGAAATTGAAGCTGTACCACCAACTAATATAATATTTTTTGCTTGTAGTCTAGCTAACTCATTTATAGTGTTTTCACTTATGTAACTTGATGGTGTTAACAGAATTGGTGCATCGTACTCCTGCGCTAAAGGTCCTGCACATAATGCATCTGCAAATTTCTCTCCACTTGTGATTATTACGGTATCTGCTTTATCCCATCCTCCCTGCGATATTGCTATAGATGTTTCATATCTGCTTTCTCCTGCTAACCTATGTGTTGAAACTGTATTTACCGATGATGCCTGTACCTGTGTTGTACTTAATAAAACTCCTTGAGATATTACTGCAGCAAATGCTAATGCACACAATATTCTTTTACTCTTCATATATTTTCTCCTTCTAAGCGTATAGCTCTAATTGCTCCCAAAATATTTTAAAAGCTTCAATTTTGACTAATAATACGAGTTAGCTTTATCCTAGCTAAATCTTATACTGCTTTAACTTTTTTAGTGTTCTTTTAATTTCTTCAGTTCATAACTCCTCTAAAATATAATCCACAATCTCCTTTTGTAAATCCTTGTAAGCACATTCTTCTTTACCTATAACAATAATAAAAGAAACTTTTCGTCTTATTTTTTAGCAATCCTATCATCTACAATTACGATATCTAATGCGTATCATTCCCCTTTTCCCATTTTTCGAAAAATATACTCAATTGTTAAAGTTATCTATTCTTTAAAAATAATTTTATCATGAAATGTGAATTTTTTGTAGAATTTTAGTTAATATTTTATGTCTATTTTTATATTTTTATGTGTATTTTAATTCCTCTACTACCCTTTTTTTACTCATTTTTCATCATTATGTATATATCAAGCATCATAATGAGACAATATGTGTCTCTTTAGTATAATCTTATTTAAATATAATGTTACAGTTGATACAGTCTATTTAAAGAATTAGTGATGCTTTTGTGGTAAATAGCATATTTATTTAATATGCTAATAGTTTTATTTAACTTAAAAATCATGAGAAAAAACAAGCAATTAAATGCAGCAGAAAGGCTATCCTTGTTTGAAAGGTATAATTAATTACTAAGGGCAAATATGTGCATTTGAGCAACTTGATATATAGTATTAAATAACTTATTATATATTTATAACAACTTCTTAATTCGATAAGTTTTACAGCGTGATTTTTGAAGTAGATTAATAATTTAGATAGGAGATAGATTTTATGTGGTCTAGAAAAGAATTAAAAGATAAAGCTAAGGCAGTTTTAAAAAAATCCTATTGGGGTGCATTTGGAGTTAGTATAGTTATTGCCCTAGCAGGAGGTAACAATTGGGGAGGCGGAAGTGGTTCTCACTCTAGAAACTCTAGTGACTCTATTTATTCAAACTTCCATAATAGCGGCTTTATGCTTTGGGAATTTGTATCAATTATACTAATTATCCTTGCAGTAACAATAGCTCTTCGTATTTTTATTGGTTATAGTTTAGAAGTAGGCGGCCAGAGATATTTTATTAAGTCTGCTGAATATAAGGATAATAAAAAATGCTTTAGTTTTGGATTTAATAGGCAAAATTATATGGGTATAGTTAAGACAATGTTTTTAACTAAGGTTTTTATCTTCCTTTGGACTCTGCTATTAATCATACCTGGAATCATTAAATCCTATGCCTACAGAATGGTACCCTATATTCTTGCTGACAATCCAAACATTGGAGCTCGAGAAGCCATTGCTCTAAGTAATGAGATGACTAAAGGCCATAAATTTAATATGTTTATATTAGATTTATCCTTTATTGGATGGTACTTGCTAGGTGTATTAGCCCTAGGAATAGGCGTACTTTTCGTAATGCCTTATCAGAACGCTACAAACGCTGAGCTATATTTAGTGTTGAGAAAAGATGCTTTAAAAAACGACTTGTGCAGCCGTCAAGATTTATTATTAACTGAATGGATCTCAGATAACAATAATATGTACTAAAATCACTTATACCCCTTATGCTTTAAAACATAGGGGGTATAAGTTTTAAGTTGCTTTAGTTCCTTTTGATACACTATATCACCATGTCATATTTTTATTTCTATAATATATATAAAGCCATTATTTTCACTTATAAAATTATCTTTAAAGTTGCAACTAGACATTACTTTGTTATCAGTTTTAGATACTAAATAATTATAAATTTTCTCCTTTGTTATTTTGTTAGATACAATGCTATATATGGTTAATCCGCATAAGAACTATTTTTACACAACAGTCACTATTAATGTATAAAACCCTATGTTATAATGTTACTCATATTGCAAATAATGTTAAATTATAAGGATTAAATAGGGGGAATTTGATTGAGAAAATTAGTAATATTAATTAGTATTATAGTGTTTATAACTGGAGATTTTTATATTGTACATGCTGAAAATAGTTATAATACAATCAGAATAGGTGGGATTGATAGATACGACACATCAGCAAACATAGCTAACAATTTTTTTAATAGTAATTTTAAAAATATGATTGTAGCAAGTGGAGAGGACTTTCCTGATGCTATAACAGGATCTATACTTTCTAAAAAACTGGATGCCCCAATTTTATTAGTGAGTAAAACAGCAGAAGAATATAAAAATTGGGGATTTACATCTAGATTACAGGCAGAAGGAATTATATATATATTGGGAGGAGATGGCTCAATAAATAGCCTATATGAAAAGTTGTCTAAAGGTTATAAATCTATAAGGTTAAGTGGCATGGATAGATTTAGCACCAACAGTTCAATTGTAAATCATGCTGATGTAGCAAAAGGAACTCCTGTTATTATAGTCAATGGCTTTGAATTTGCCGATGCTTTGAGTGCTTCAAGTATATCAGCCATAAAAGGTTACCCACTAATTATGAGTAATAAAGACAAACTTAATGATAATGCAACTAAAATTTTGAAAAATATTGAGCCATCCCAGGTATTTATAATAGGAGGGCAAGGTTCCATAAATGATAACGTAGTTGATAATATAAAGAATATTATCAACGTCTTAGAAGATAGTAAAATAATAAGAATTAGTGGAGCAAATAGATATGAGACTTCCTTAAATATATGCAAATATTTTAATATCAATGGAGATACAGCAATAATTGCAAGTGGTGAAGATTTTCCCGATGCTTTAAGTGGAAGCGCATTAGCAGCAAAATTAAATGCACCAATTATACTTACAAATGGAAGAGATATTTCATCTCAAAAAAATTATTTAGATACTACTAATTATAAAAACTTAATTTTAATTGGAGGAAAAAGTTCGATAAGTGAAGAGGTTGAAAATAAATTGACTACAATATCCAATAACTCTATTGTTACGTTTACTGATAAAAATCTAGAAAATGTAATACGAAAGAATATAAACAAACCAAGTGGAGATATATATAGTACTGATGTTAAAAATATTATTAAGTTGGATGCTGGATACAGTTCAATAAATAATTTAAATGGAATTGACAAGTTAACTAATTTAAGGGAATTAAATTTATCTCAAAATAATATTACAAATATTGAAGCATTAAAGCACTTAGTTAACTTAGAAATTCTTCACCTATCTAATAATATAGATCTGAGTGATATAACCCCTATTACATGTCTATATAAGCTAAAATTACTTAATATAGGATCGACCAAAATAGAAGATATAAAAATATTAGGTAATTTAAACAATTTAACAATACTTGAATTAGACAATAATGGATTAAGTGACATAAGCCAACTTGAGAATTTAAATAATTTAACAACTCTTTCGTTAACTGGAAACCAAATAAGTGATATAGATGCATTAAAAGAACTTACTAGCTTGCAAGTACTTTATTTATCTAATAATAAATTGAATGATATAACTGATATTAAGAATCTAGTAAATTTAAACGAACTTTACTTAAATGGGAACCAAATTACAGATATAAGTATTCTTAAAGATCTAAAAAATTTGAATAAGCTCTATTTGAGTGGAAACCAGATTGCTAATATAAGTGTCCTTAAAAATCTACTAAATTTAAATAGGCTTTCTTTAGAGGGAAACCCGATAACAGATATATCTTCTTTGAAACAATTAAGTAATTTAAAGCAACTATTTTTATCGGATAATGTGGGAATTTATCCCGACATTGAACAATTAAAAAAAGAGTTACCAAATTGTACTGTAGTTTTATTTAAACCTTCCTATTAGCAAATTGTGTAAATCTTCTAAGACGTACTACTGCCATTGGCTAGTGCTTTCCACTACCAAGCCCACATAGTACTTTCACCATCAAGTTGTTGCCTATGCTGGATACAATCGAGTAGGAGCTGAATAATTATTTACCAACTACTTTTACTTGATCTCTTTAAAAAACTATATTAGATGAACTTATATAAAATTCTTTCTCCACCTAATATCTACTAAACTATAAATATTATATACCAACAACTTCAAATTATTAACCTTAACTTTTATTGTGATTTTCCATATTTTCTTTCTCTTTTAATTGGTTATACTTATTCTGGTCTTCATTCCAGGATACATAACTTAGTAAACCTACAATAACACAAAATGACAAATACTCAAACAATGTTACTGTTTGCGCTTGTTTTTTATACAATACACTAATACCGTTCATTATACCGAAGGTAATAGTCATATAAATAATTTTTTTAATGATATAGTTTAATATGCCTTTTTCTTGTGCCTTTTCCCAATAATTAATAAAGCTTTCATCATCTTGATAAAATATCCTTGAAATTTTACTTGGCTTTATTAAATTTTTCTTAATGAGGCCTCGAAATGTTAGAGTTATAAGCCCAACTGCCAAAAGAGCACTAAATGCTATATCCTCTATTTTCATATTAATTCCCCCCAATTAATAGCTGTATAGATAATATTTCATGTAATATAACTGTTATAAAACAGGACCTTGCCTATGATGCAAAGTCCTGTTTTATAATCTTTATGTTTTTCTTAATAATTTTACTTATTTGGAAGGACTAATTTCTGTCCAACATAAATTATGTTATCATTTTTAACTGCGTTCTCATTAAGCTTACGAATCTCTATATAACGTTTGCCGTCTCCGAGATTTTTCTTAGCTATACTCCATAAAGTATCTCCCTTAACCACAGTATAAGTTACCACTTTATTATCTTCTTTGCTACTGTTATTGCTTGTGTCATTGTTCTTGTTTCCTTCTGAAGCTGCAACTTCTGTAGAAAGATTAGCCTTTAATGTCTCAATCTGTTTATCTGTCATACCCCCTGATAGAAGATAGTTCTTTGCACTTGCTGCAAGGTCTGCTTTGTCTAAATCAGAGTTGTCTGCAATAACTTTAAGCATTGCAAGTACATCTTCAGAAATTAGTTTGTATTGGTCTGTGTCTTTTTTAACACCATAATAATTAATATAGCTTTCCATGTAATCTTCAACAATCTCATCCTTTGATGCACCCATTAAAGCCCCTACTAGTGCTCCGTAAAAGCCTGTACGATCCTTACCTTCTGTGCAATGGAAAAGATAAGGTCCTTTATTCTCTGACATAAATACCATAGCTTTAATTATGCTTGCTTTAAACTCACTGCTTTCATATGCAAGTCTCATATTTAGAGGTAATACTTGATTATTCTTGTAAAGGCTTGCATAATATGGAGATGCAAAGTCCTTTGCTTCAAGATATTTATTAATATTATCAGCTGAATCGGCAAGATTAACAACTCTATTTATTTTAGCTTCCTTAATAAGCTTGTCCGCATAGGAAGCACGTCCAAGTTCGTTATTTATTGGACTTGAGCTGCGATAAAGTACACCTTTTGCAATATTACCCATTGTAACGTTACGGAAGTTAGCAAATACCTCATCGGAGGAATAATCCTTACGTTCATTAGTACGTGCTAGCTTACGAATCTGGTACTGAGCCAGATATCCCTCTGGACGGCTAAGCATAATTGTTACTTTACTGCCAGCCTTTACATTAGCTACCTCATTGAGCTTTCCATAGTTGATACATACTGCTATATTGGTCTGTCCTGGATATGCACGCACTAGTGGTTTTCCATTGTCCACATAGTAACCATCTAAAAATGGTGCTTCCATTACAAAACCGTTATCAAATATAACTGTTACCATATCACCTGTTTTAAAGCCTAATTTATAGAAATCATTAATTAAAATATCAGTTGATGCATGTCCATATTTCTCTATCTCTGTAACTGAACCTGCTGCACTTGGAGTTTTATAAATAGAATTAGCTGAAAGCTTTGTCTTAAGAGCTTTAATCTCATTTGAAGTCATACCGTATTTTTTTAGATACTTTTCTGCAGCTGCTGAGAGGTCAACTGCTGAGATATCGCTGCCCTTTTTATAGCCGCAAACAACTGTAGTTAATGATTGAACTATATTGTTATTTGCTATTGATGTATACTGATCGCTGCCCTTTTTAACTTTATAATAGTTCTCGTAAGTAGTCATGTAATCTGCAGATACTTCATCAAGCTTTGCACCCATAAGAGACTCTAGAAGTGCACTTACAAAGCCTGCTCTGTCTTTTCCTTCTGTACAGTGAATAAGATAAGGTCCCTCATTTTTGCTTAGGAAACGGAGTCCTTCAGCTAATTTTTTTCCGAAGTCTTCTCCTGCAATATCAACATCCATATCTAAGGCTTTAACTTTGCCTGCATCATATAGTGACTTATAATAGTCAGAATTAAAATCCTTTGATGCAAAATAACCTTTTATTTCTTCATCTGAATCAGCTAAGTTAAGCACTGTTTTTACTCCTGCAGCCTTAGCTAGTGTATCAGAATAGGCAGCACGCTTTAACTCATTATTTACAGGACTGCTGCTTCTGTATAAAACAGCTGGCTTAATTCCAGTAGTTGTTATATTGCGGAAATTTGCAAATATAGAATCTGTTGCATAGTCAGAGCGTACATTGGTACGTTTTAACTGATGAAGTTGGTACTCTGAAAGATATCCTTCCTTTTCTGATAAGGAGAATGTTACTTTATCCCCTACTTTTATATTATATTTGGTAGAAAAATTGCCCATGTTAATTGCCACAATTAGTGATTTATTTACCTGGTCATCACGTACTACCAGGCTTCCTGTATCTACATCACTATAAGATGTGCAAAATGGCATTTTAAGTGCGTTATCACCTACTGTAACTTTTAGAATATCACCTAATTTGTAGCCTGCACTATATAATGCCTCAGGTTTAATATCCATTGTAAGATTACCGTATTTTTGTACTTCCACAACAGTTGCCGCTACCTCAGCATAGCTGTCTGCTGCTTTGGCTGGAATCGTTAAGGAAAATGTCATCATAATAATAACTAAAAATAGTGAAAAAATTTTTTTTGCCTGTTTCATGTTTCTCCCCCTTAAAGTTTTATATAGAATATATTCAAGAAAATTATGCATTTTCCTTCAATTATTACCAACATTTTTCCTATTTTACTGTTGTATGTAAAATCATCAATTAAAGTTAGTTAACTTGGATTAATCTCACTAGGAAGTTGTTACAAATTGTAATTTATAAAAGAATGATATATAATAGAGCCAAAATATTATTACAGTTGTAGTAATCTATAAGAAAATAATTTGGAGGAATTGTTATGAGAAAAAGAGATTTTTCTGATTTAGAGGACCAAATTAGAGATACATTAAAAAATGCCTTTAACGCTATAGATTTTGCTGGATTAAAAGAGGATATAAACAGTAAAACTGAGAGTGTTTTTAATGAGGCGAAAAAGAATTTAAAGAATAATTCACAGTTTTTTAATGAAACAGTTAAAAATAAAACTCTCAACAAATATAAAACTGTTACCAGTATATATTCAAAGGATAAAAATAAAATCCAAAGGTATATTCCTAAAAGACCAGCTGGAAGTATATCAGGAATACTCTATATGATATTGGGATTTGCAGGCTGCGGAGTATTTGGAGCTTTGTTAACTATGTATTCTATATTTACCTCTTTCTTTACTGTAGTTTCAACAGCTAATTTTATTACTTTAGGAATTATCTTTTCTTTTTTTCTATTGAGTTTAGTCTCAGCCCTAAGAGGTATAAGTTTAAGAAAAAAAGTAAAGCGTTTTAAAGGGTATGTAAAAGCCTTAGACAATCAAAATTATTGTTCCATAGAAAAATTAGCTTCTGCTGTTAGAATGAAACCTAAGTTTGTTGTGAAGGATTTAAGAAATATGGTTCATTTAGGTATGTTTCCACAGGCACATATTGATGATAAAGAAGCATACTTCCTGCTAAATGATGAAGTTTACGAGAACTATTTAAATTCGCAAGAGGCTCTTAAGCATCGTAATGAAGAAGAACTAAGAAGACAAGAGGAGTTAAAGAAAGAAACAAATAATCCTGAAAAAAGAGAATTGAGATATGCACTGGAGCTGGGAAAGGACTATATTGAACAGATAAAAAATACCAGTGATGCTATTAATAGAGAGGAAATCGGATTAAAATTACACAGACTTCAAAATATTATAAGCCAGATATTTAACTATGTAGAGAATAACCCTAAAAAGCTCCAGGAGGTTAATAAATTCACTAATCATTACCTTCCTATAACCTTAAAGTTAGTTAATGCATATAAGGAGCTAAATGATCAGCCCGTTCAAGGAGAAAATATAAAGAAGGCAAAGAATGAAATTGAAAAATCCATAGATGTTATAAATATGGCTTTTGAGAAGCTCTTAGACGATTTATTTGGAGAAGTGGCCTTAGATATTTCTACAGATATTTCTGTACTTGAAACCTTGTTTACTCAAGAAGGGCTGACTAAGAATGATTTTAAAAAATAATATTAAAGGAGAAAGGGGAATTTGAAAATGGAGAAGGGATTTAAAGAAAATAGTGATATAGTGCCAAGCTTAACCTTTGAACCTTTTCAAGATGAGGTTCCTACAATTAAGGTAAAAGAAGAAAATACTGAATCAGAAGTTCTTGATGATAGTTACTTAACAGAAGAAGAAAAAAAGATGGTTGATGAGTTCGTAAACAAAATTGATATAACTAGCTCCAACTCAATTCTACAATATGGAGTAGGTGCTCAGAAAAAAATTGCAGACTTTTCCGAAACTGCTTTAAATAATGTAAGGACTAAGGAATTAGGTGAGATAGGTGATATTCTCTCTAATGTAGTAGTTGAGCTAAAAAACTTTGATGCTGGAGATGAGAAAAAGGGCTTTTTAGGCTTCTTTAAGAAAACTTCACAGAAGCTTTCTAATATGAAGGCAAAATATGAGAAGGTTGAAGGAAACATAAACAAAATTTGTACCACCCTTGAAAAGCATCAGATACAGCTTTTAAAAGATATTGCTATGCTTGATAAAATGTATGAAATAAATAAGGTATATTTTAAAGAGCTTTCCATGTATATTTTAGCTGGAAGAAAAAAACTTGCAAAATTGGAGAAAGAGGAACTGCCTATACTGGTAGAAAGAGCAAAAGCTAGTGGACTTCCTGAGGATGCGCAGGCAACAAATGATTTTGTAGCCCTTTGTAACCGCTTTGAGAAAAAAGTTCATGATTTGGAGCTAACTAGAATGATTTCCCTTCAAATGGCTCCTCAGATTCGCTTAGTTCAAAATAATGATTCTTTGATGTCTGAGAAAATACAATCTACCATTGTAAATACCATTCCTCTTTGGAAGAGCCAAATTGTGCTAGCTCTTGGAGTTGCTCATTCTAGTAATGCAGCTAAAGTTCAACGTGAAGTAACAAATATGACAAACGAACTTCTACGTAAGAATGCGGAAACCCTTAAAATGTCAACTATAGAAACAGCTAAAGAATCTGAGCGTGGAATTGTGGATATCGATACTCTTCGCAAGACAAATGAATCGTTGATTTCAACTCTTGATGAAGTGCTTCGTATACAAACAGAGGGACGTCAAAAACGTAAAGAGGCTGAAGCAGAATTGCAAAATATTGAAGAACAATTAAAGAATAAGCTTTTAAAGCTTAGATAACAACATATTTTCTCCATAATAGTTTAAGGCTAAAACTACTATAAATACTTCAAAGGAGGATCAGAACTAACTAAGCAGATAGTTTCGATCCTCCTTTGAGGTATATTAATTAAGTTTAGCTTTTCTTATAAGATAAAAACTTTTCATAGGACTTCTTTGCTTTTCTTGCCCAATACCCGTATAAAATAGCACCTATTGCGCAGAAGGCAACTGGTAAAACTCTCATAAGCATAAATGGAAACTCAAACCAGAAAGCTCTCCAAAATTCATTTCCTTCCTTTTGCCACAGACCAGGTGTTAAAAAGAATAGCTCTGATAAATTAAACTTAACGCTTATCAATACCACAACTACTGCTAAAACTAGAGACCCTACCCATGTTAAACACCTCTTTTGTAAACGAATATACCTTTCTGCTCTTGATTCTTCATCTGAAAATATATCGGATATAGCTTGCTGAGATAGTTTTAAAAAGTATTGCTGACCAGACCCCTGTGTTCCGTAAATGTGTTTCCAGCCGCTGTCTTCAAATATTGAAATATAGTCCAAAAAATCTGATTTTTTATTAAAAATACGGTAGTCTACCTTATAACATCTATTCTTTGAATCAGATTTTTTAAAATGATATAGTCCTAAAGAAGAACGTTTTACAAATTCAAATCCTTTTTGCGCCATGTCATTTAGGTATTGTTCTTCCTGTTCAAAATCAGCAAAAACCTTAAACTGTTTCATTTTTTTCCCTCCTAAAAACCAAATTCTTCTGCTATTTTAATAATGTGCCTTAATCTCATTGTCTCAAGCTGTAAAACCTCATTGCCCATATCTGTAAGCTTGTAAACCTTTCTTCGAGAGTCCTCTGATTTTACTGATTCAATCAACTTTTGTTTTGTAAGGTTATCAAGGGCACCGTACATAGTTCCCGCAGCAATCCTAACTTTACCGTCACTCAAACTTTCTACTTTTTGCATTACAGCATACCCATGTGCTGCCTCTTTCAACGCTAACATAATGTAAAAGGTAGTTTCCGTTAGTGGTAAAAACTTTGTTAGATTCATTTTATCCTCCATCTCCTTATATACAACCGAACTATACAGTTTAACTATATAGTTGTATTGTATATCGTCGAACTGTATATGTCAATAGTAAATAAGCTGTAATTTGCATTATCAATAAATTACAGCTTACTATAACCTTGATATAGACCTTACACATCACTAAAATTCAATAGTTAACCTATAAGCATTACAAAGTACTAAAGGCTTCTAATAACCCTGCATGGATTCCCTGCGGCAATTACGTTATCAGGTATATCCTTAGCTACACTCAACTGCTTTAAAAGCTCTTGCCTTCTCTCTTTTTCACTTGGCTTTGTGTAGTTAAATTGAAAGGTTAAATCTCTTGCAAAATCTCTTTCTTTAACCAATTCTTCATCCCCAGCATTATAAAAGTCACCTGCCAGCATTTTTTCCTTTTCACTTTTCATAATCCTAATCTCCTCCTCTATCATAGATTTATATCCTAATGTGAAGCTTCCCTATGAACTAGAGTTTTCCTGTTAAAAAATTATATTTAAGGATTATCCTACTTATGCTAACACAGTTACTGCATTATTAATAATGAAATTAATGTTCATAATATACCTTGCGGAGAAACAACTATTCTCTACGATTCAACTAAAGTGATAGAGAGTATTCATGGATGGAAACACAGTCTTTGTTTGCGAACAGATTCCTTTTGCTGTAGCATGCATGTTCTTTCTACAGAAAGACCGGATAAGACTATGGCAGCCCTTATTATTGCTATATTATTACCATATATGTATATTTCTATAACTTCTTTCCACTACTATGCTGTTCCTTTAGATCTGCTTATACCTTTAGCAGAATCTAGAGCAAGGGTGCCCTTTCCTCCTATTGTAGAGGCACTGATTTTAGAGTTTACAATTGAAATGGTAAGAGAAGGGGCAATTCGTCTTCCCACATACATTGGTACTTCCATTAGTGTAGTTGCCGGTTTAATCATTGGGCAAGCTGCAGTAGAGGCAGGTATAGTAAGCAATCTATTAATTATTATAGTGGCGGCTACAGCAATTGCATCCTACGTTTTGCCCTCACAGGACATGGCAATGGCCATACGTATTTTACGTTTCGTTTATATGATATCCGCCTCCATCTTTGGTATTATCGGAATCGTAGTATCTACCGCTTTAACCTTTGCCCATTTAACTAGAATAGAATCACTAGGTCAGCCTTACTTTCAACCTTTTTCCCCATTAGATACAAATGGTCTAAAGGATAGTATATTAAGATTGCCCTTGAAGAAAATGAAAAAACGACCTTATATGACTAGAATTAAAAATAAATTCAGGAGTGGAAATGATGAAGGGTAAGCATAACATAACATAACATCAAAGCAAATGGCTCTGTTAACATTCTTCTTATAGTTTATTTGCTGCTGCAAGTGCCCGTATTTTTTCAGTCTTCCTAAGGCTTACGCTGCTCCTTCGAACACCAGTTTTTATACTAGTTCCCTTTGTTATGTTACCATCAATTTATCTGGTTATGAAACTTTTAAAACATCTTTCTCAAGTAGGATCAGACCCAGTAGGCTTCGGTGAAATATTACGGACAAAAGAGAACAAGTACTGGAAATCTATTAAGTGGAAGGATTTATATAAATATGCATACTTTAATGTGGAAGCAAAGATTAACTTTGACTTTTATGGGGCTGTAACTAATCAATAAACTTTACAAAAAATCATTAAAATCCGCTCAGTAATTTTGCCTACTGTATTTTATAATATAATTTAATGAAATTTTTTTAGTACACTTCTCCTTCTACTTCATATAATGATATTGGATAATTTTTATAAGAAGGAGATATTATGCAGATTCACGTTGTTCAACCAGGACAGTCAATATTTGATATTGCCCGAATATATAATTCTACAGTTTCAGCAATTGTAGGTTCCAATGAAGTTCCAAATCCTAATCAATTAGTAGTTGGGCAAACGTTAGTAATTCCTATAGTTGGAATGTACTATTGGGTTCAACCGGGAGATAGCTTGTACAGTATTGCACGTAGATTTGGAATAAGCTATCAAAGACTTGCACAAATTAATGGAATTCCACCTACCAGACCTCTTCAGGTTGGATTTAGATTGTATATTCCTCCACGCCCTAGAAGAAGTGCAGAAATAAATGCCTATGTTGAACCAATAGGTGGAACAGTTGCCCCTGCATTGCAGCAGTCAGCTCGAAGCACAGCACCATTTTTGACATATCTAGCACCTTTTAGTTTTAGAATTAAAAGAGATGGTTCCCTAGAAGCTCCTCCATTAGATAACTTCCCTGCCATCGCCAGAGCTAATAATGCAACCTTGATGATGGTAGTTACTAATCTTGAACAAGGACAATTCAGTAGAGAGTTAGGAAGAGTGGTTCTGACAAACACAGAAGTACAAAATCGCTTACTTGATAATATCATTGCAACAGCAAAACAGTATAACTTTAGAGATATACATTTTGATATGGAGTTCTTGCCACCTGAATTAAGAGAAAACTATAACAACTTCTTAAGAAAGGCAAAAGCAAGACTATCTGCAGAAGGATTCCTGATGTCTACAGCTCTAGCACCAAAAACAAGTGCCACTCAAACAGGTGGCTGGTATGAAGCTCACGATTATAAAGCTCATGGGCAAATTTCAGACTTTGTTGTGTTAATGACTTATGAGTGGGGATATAGTGGCGGCCCACCAATGCCTGTTTCTCCAATAGGTCCTGTAAGACAAGTAATTGAATATGCTTTAACTGAAATGCCTGCTTCTAAAATTATGATGGGGCAAAATTTATATGGATACGATTGGACACTTCCTTTTGTACCTGGAGGACAATTTGCAAGAGCAGTCAGTCCTCAGCAAGCTATTCAGTTAGCAGCAGAAAATAATGTTCCAATTAAATATGATTATACAGCGCAAGCCCCTAATTTTGATTATACCGATGCTCAAGGAAAACAGCATAAAGTGTGGTTTGAAGATGCTCGATCAATTCAAGCAAAATTTGATCTTGTAAAGGAACTAGGTTTACGAGGAGTTAGCTATTGGAAATTAGGTCTTTCCTTCCCACAAAACTGGCTTCTTATAGAAGAAAATTTTGATGTAGTAAAACGATAAACTATATTATAATGTGACAAATTACCCAGATGCAATACTTACATAGGTATTGTATCTGGGTAACTTAATTAGTAACAGTTAACAATTTATTTTTATGTTCTTTTACTGTAATGCTTCTCCATTTGTGGCGATAATATTTTTATACCAGTAAAAGCTCTTTTTCCTATATCTCCCCAATGTACCTGTTCCATCATCATTACGGTCTACATATATGAAACCATACCTCTTTTTTAGTTCTGCCGTTGTTGCACTAACAAGGTCAATACATCCCCAGGTGGTGTAACCCATCACTTCAACACCATCTTTTATTGCTTCAGCTACCTGAACTAAATGATCATTTAGATACTTAATTCTATAATCATCAATTACTGTTTTATTACCCTTTTCATCTGTCACTAATTCATCAACAGCACCTAATCCATTTTCAACAATAAATAATGGCTTTTGGTAGCGATCATAAAAAAGATTAAGAATGTAACGTAAGCCCTGTGGATCTATTTGCCATCCCCACTCTGATGCTTCAAGGTATGGATTAGAAACACCGGAAATAATATTTCCTGCTCCGCTTCCGGCTTTCTTTTTCTCAGGGTCTGCCGTTGCACAGGAGCTCATATAGTAACTAAAGGAAATAAAATCCACTGTATTTTTAAGTACCTCTTCATCTCCTGGTTCCATATGAATCTTAATATTATTCTCTTTAAAATATCTATTCATATACTTAGGATATGCTCCTCTTACCTGAACATCTGCAAAGTACAGAATTTCTCTATCCTGCCTCATTGCTTCTAGTACATCACTTGGGTGAGGAGTTAATGGGTAATTTGGTACACCAAGGATCATACATCCTATTTTTGCATCTGGCATCATTTCATGACCAATTTTAACTGCCAAAGCACTTGCTACTAATTCATGATGAATTGCCTGGTATAAATCCTGCTTCGTTAGCTTTTCCTTATCTGTAAATATTCCACCGCTCATATAAGGTGCATGTAATACTGAATTAATTTCATTAAAAGTAAGCCAATACTTAACTTTATCTTTATATCTACCAAAGATTGTTCTTACATAATTTTCATAAAACCCTACTAGCTTACGATTTACCCAGCCATCATAATTCTTCGAAAGAGCAAGTGGAGTCTCGTAGTGAGAAATTGTAATAAGCGGCTCAATTCCATGTTTTAAACATTCATCAAATAAATCATCATAGAATTTTAAACCCTTCTCATTTGGCTCTGCATCATCACCATTTGGAAATATCCTAGACCATGCAATAGACGTTCTAAAGACTTTAAAGCCCATCTCTGCAAATAGCTTAATATCTTCTTTATATCTATGATAAAAGTCAATTCCTATTAGCTTCATATTATCCTCTGTTGGTTCCTCTGTAATTGGCCCCGTAATCCCTCTTGGTGCTATATCCTGTGTTGATAAACCTTTACCATCCTCATTATATGCACCTTCACATTGATTTGCGGCAACTGCTCCACCCCATAAGAAACCTTCCGGGAATTTTTTTTCTAACTTGCTCATAATTGCTACCTCCTAGTTTTAGCTCAAAATCTTACTTTTTTAGATATTGAGTATAAAACTATTTTATGGATTTGCACAATAAATATATATTTCACTTCACTTTTGGTAATGGCATAATTTGAATATTTTTTCACGTCAAATAGAAGTAGAATCACTAGAAATGTCAAAAGAAGCTTTAAAGGTTATAGGAAATAACCTTTAATTTAAAATATCATGAGTTACTTTATAGTGCTTAATGGTGGCTTAAATACAAATATTATAACTATAAAAATTACAGCAGAAAACAACCAAGCAAGTGCTGGATTTGTATCGTGTAATCTAATAAGGGGAAACTGATATAAGTTATGTAAAGCAGACCACCAAAGATTCCAGCCATTAAAATAAACAACTAAACCGATAGAATAGAAGAATAATTCTATGAAGGTATATAAGCAAGCCCATTTTAATACATATATTACTTTTTTGCTTAACTGTTTTGGAAAGTAAGGATTAAATAATAGTACGGTACTAGGGAAAATTGTAAAAGCCGCAATTATATTAACTAAATTATGTGGTAGATATGTTGAAATATAAATCCACTGACTAAAGTTATAAAACACTATACTGTGGATTAAATTACCTAAGATAAAGAACAGCATAGTTGGATAATAACGCCAAAAGTTTTGCCAGTCGCCCCATTTATAAGCTGCACAAATCCATGTAAAACAATGTAGTATATGCATTTTACACACCATCTCTTTCTACTTATATAGCATGCATTATATAAATAGTCTACCCATAGACAAATATAAAATGCCAGCTTATAAGACGTAATGCAAAAACAATTCAATAGATGGCAATTTGCAGCAGAGGTTAGTAATAAAGCCACGCTATCAATGATAGAATGGCTTTTAATTATTAAGCTATGATATAAATTTTTACTTCTGGGTCTGCATTCCATAGAGGTTGCAATCCCACAAATACATCGTTTTTGAACATTTCACTTGATAAGTAAGCATTTGCATTTTCAACGCTGTCGAAACCATGAAGAACTTGAACATCTTCATCACGAATCAAAAGATCTTTTGTTAAAGCACCTTTGATTGTTTTAAGGAAAGGTCCTCTGTAGTCTGTGTAGACCTTTGCAGCAGCTTGACGATTATTATTGTCGATTTTCATTGTGATTTCCAAATAAGCATTTACTTTCATGATAATACCTCCTGAATAATTATTAGTAGCTCTTATTGATGAACTTGTATGAATTATAACAAGATGACTTGGAAAACAGAATATATTAGCAAATTTATGAGTCACTAATAAAATTCATAGTAACTTTTATTTTATAAAGAATTGTCATATGACGTGATATACTAAAGTTGTAACACTGGTTTCGCAGAATCTAGTATAATAAGATTTAAGAAAGTGGTGTTATAAATGGCAAATAAAAAATATAGTAAAGAATTTAAGGAAAAAATAGCTAAACTAATCCTAGAAGATGGAAGAACTCTATCAAGTGTCTCAAAAGAATATAAT
>NZ_JARUJP010000038.1:0-20156 GCF_033659955.1 Clostridium tanneri | reverse complement strand
ATCCATAGCAACGTTTCCGCCTCCAACTACTGCTACCTTTGTGCCAACCTTTATAGGTGTATCGAAATCCTCCTTAAAGGCTTTCATTAGGTTATTTCTTGTTAAGAACTCATTAGCTGAGAATACTCCATTTAAGTTTTCTCCTGGTATTCCCATAAACTTAGGAAGTCCAGCTCCCGACCCTATAAATATAGCGTCAAAATTCTCTTCTTCCATTAACTGATCTATTGTAACGGTTCTTCCTATTATTACGTTAGTTTCTATTTTAACGCCAAGCTTTTTAACATTTTCAACTTCATGTTTAACTACTTTATCCTTTGGAAGTCTAAACTCTGGTATTCCATAAACTAAAACTCCGCCTGCTTCATGTAATGCTTCGAATATAGTTACATCATAACCAAGCTTAGCTAAGTCTCCTGCACAAGTTAACCCCGCAGGACCACTTCCTATAACGGCAACTTTCTTTCCATTGCTTGGCTTTCTTTCTGATAAATCCACATTATTCTCTCTTGACCAGTCAGCTACAAATCTTTCAAGCTTACCTATAGCTACTGCTTCACCTTTTATTCCAAGTACACATACACCTTCGCATTGGCTTTCTTGCGGACATACTCTTCCACATACTGCTGGAAGTGCACTAGATTTAGCTATAATCTTAGCAGCCTCTTCAAAGTTTCCTTCTTTAACCTGCTGTATAAATTCTGGTATGTGTATGGATACAGGACAGTCACCTACACATTTAGGATTTTTACAATTTAAGCATCTTGAAGCTTCTTGTAATGCTTCTTCCTTTGTATATCCTAAACAAACCTCTTCAAAGTTAGTTGCTCTTACCTTTGCATCTTGTTCTTGTATTGGTATTCTCTTCATTCTATCCATTATTTATTTCCTCCCATACAATTACAACTATGTCCTTCTTTCTTTTCTTCTGCAACAAGCTTTCTTCCTTCCTCGCTCTTATAAAGAGATTGTCTTCTCATTGCTTCCTCAAAATTCACTAGATGTCCGTCAAATTCAGGACCATCAACACAGGTAAATTTAGTTTTGTCTCCTACTGTAACTCTACAAGCTCCGCACATACCTGTGCCATCTACCATTAGCGTATTTAAGCTAACTATTGTTTTAAGATTATATTCTTTTGTAAGCTTAGCTACAAATTTCATCATTATCATAGGTCCTATTGCAATTACTTCGTCATAATTGTTTCCAGCATCTATAAGTTCTTTTAGAAGACCAGTTACAAGCCCCTTGTATCCAGCAGAACCATCGTCAGTACTAATATGAATCTTAGCACCTAACTTTTCCATTTCATCAATAAGAAGTAGATAGTCCTTTGTCTTTCCGCCTACAATAACTTCTACATCTACTGATTTTTCTCTAAGCCACTTAACCTGTGGATATACTGGAGCAGCACCAACTCCACCTGCAACAAAGATTATCTTTTTCTTCTTTAATTCCCCTAAATCTTCGTGAATAAATTCGGAAGGTTGTCCAAGTGGTCCCGCAAAATCTGCAAAATAATCACCTTCATCTAGCTTAGCCATTTTATTTGTCGAACTACCTACTGTTTGGAATACTATAGTAACTGTACCTTTCTTATCATCATAATCGCAAATTGTAAGAGGAACTCTTTCCCCTTTGTCGTCCAACTTTACTATGATGAATTGTCCTGGTTTTGCTGCTTTAGCAACTCTTGGCGCCTCTACATCCATAAGATAAATGTTTGGAGCCACTTCTCTTTTCTCAACGATCTTATACATTTCAATCCCCCTATAAATTTATTTTTCTATCAAAGTCTAGTATTAATCCTTAGGTCTTTTACAGCTGAAAGATATAATACTAATTTCTAGTGTATATAAATGCATTTAAATATTATACCATTATTTACAATAATACCAAAACTTCTACAATAATAAAAGTATATTTAAATAATATTGTTTAAAAATTAAAACTCAAAGATGATTCATAAAACTGAATCACCTTCGAGATTTTATTATCCTGAGATGAGAAAGTAAATTTTTATGTTATGTTGAAAGTTTAGAATGTAACCTTTTCACCTGTAAAGGAACATTCAAATACCTTCTTCATTTCTTCAGCAGTTATTGTTCTTGGGTTTGATCCTGTACATGCATCTTCTATTGCGTTTTCTGCGATGAAATCTATATTTGCTTTAAAGTCTTCTTCAGTTACACCGTATTCCTTTAATGTTAGAGGAATATCCATCTTCTTATTCATATCTTGTATCATATCTATTAATGCATCTACTAATTCTTCTTCAGTAGTACCAGCTAACCCTAAAGTTTTAGCTATTGCAGCATATCTATCTCCGCAAGCTTTGCTATTAAACTGGATTACATATGGAAGAAATATTGCATTAGCACATCCGTGTGGTATGTGGAACACTGCCCCAGTCTTATGTGCCATGCTGTGAGTAATTCCAAGTAACGCATTTGAGAAAGCCATTCCTGCTAAACATTGAGCTATATGCATTTCATTTCTAGAATTCTTATCACTTTCATAGGATTTTAATAAATTCTCTTTAACCATTACTATTGCTTGCATTGCAAGTGGGTCTGAGAAGTGAGATCTTGCACTTGCTACATAAGCTTCTATTGCATGAGTCAAAGCATCCATTCCAGTATGAGCTGTTAATTTCGCTGGCATTGTTTGAGCTAAAGCTGGATCTATTATAGCTACATCTGGAGTTAAGTTAAAATCAGCTAAAGGATATTTTATCTTAGCTTTATAGTCAGTGATTACTGAGAAAGCTGTAACTTCTGTAGCAGTACCGCTTGTTGAAGGGATAGCTGCGAATCTAGCCTTTTGTCTTAATTCTGGTAATCCAAAAGGAACTACAGCCTGTTCAAAAGTGAACTCTGGGTATTCATAGAATATCCACATTGCCTTAGCTGCATCTATTGGTGAACCTCCGCCTATTGATACTATCCAATCTGGTTCAAACTCTCTCATAAGCTTTGCGCCATTCATAACAGTTTCTACAGATGGATCTGGTTCTACTCCCTCTATTAATTTAACTTCCATTCCCGCTTCTTTTAAATAGCTTTCTACCTTATCAAGGAAGCCAAACTTCTTCATTGAACCTCCGCCAACGACTACTACAGCTCTTTTACCCTTTAATTCTTTTAATACTTCTAAAGTGTTTTCTCCAAAGTAAATATCTCTTGGTAATGTAAATCTTGCCATATTTATTCCCCCTAATATCAAATCAATTTATTACTCACCATATTATATAGCAAAATTCATGCCAAAATTTAGAGCCGCTATTTTAAATGTTATTCATTTAACAAAATCTCAAAATGAGATTAATGTTAATCTCATTTTGAGATTTTTAGTTATTTTATTAACAAATTGAGATACATAATATTCCATTTAAACTTTAATACCGTATTTTTTTACCTTCCTATATATTGTAGCCCTACTAATGCTAAGTACTTGTGCAGCTCTTAGAAGGTCTCCTCCATTCTGTTTAATTGCCTTTTCTATGCTCTCCCTTTCAAGTTCCTCTATAGTTAACATTTTATCATTATTATTATCTTCTAGTTTATTTTCCTTTTTATTTACTATATAATCATGAAGGTATTCCTCTGTTATACTATTACCTTCACAAAGATAGTAAGAACGCTCTACTATATTCCTTAGTTCTCTTACATTCCCCGGCCAATTATAGCTTTTAATTATGTCTAAATAACTATTTTCCAAAACTTTGAATAGGCTTGGGTTCTCACTGTTCAATTTATTTACAAAATAACAGGCCAAAGCCTCTATATCTTCAATTCTCTCCTTTAAAGGTATAGTTTTTACACTCATTACATTTAGTCTATAGTATAAATCTTCCCTAAAATTTTTATTGTTTATTTCATCGAGGAGGTTTCTATTTGTAGCAGCAATAACTCTAACGTTCAATACTTTTTCGTAAGTTCCACCAACTCTGGTTATTTTATTGTTGTCCAGCACTCTTAAAAGTTTAGATTGCATATCCAGTGGTAACTCCCCGATTTCATCTAAGAATATAGTTCCACCATTTGCAAGCTCAAATTTCCCTGGATGTCCATCTTTTGATGCACCAGTAAATGCCCCTTTTTCATATCCAAAAAGCTCACTTTCAATAAGCTCCTTTGGAAGTGATGCACAGTTTAACGCTACAAAAGGTCCACCACCTCTATTGCTGTAATTGTGTATAGCCTGTGCAAAAAGTTCCTTACCAGTACCGCTTGGTCCTTCAATCAGAACATTACAGCTGGTTAATGCCGCTTTTTTTGCAAATTGAATAGTCTGCTTCATTTTTTCATTTTCAGTTATTATATTTTCAAACTTATAGGTTGCATTAAATCCTGCCATAGTATTTACTACCTTATGAATAAAATCTTCGTCCTTAAAGGTTATAACTGTTCCATGTAACCTGTCATTTATCATAACAGGAAAAGCATTTAAACTGCATCTTATTCTTTTATTTTTGATAAAGAAGCTAGAATTAGAGCTGTGGTAACCTTTTTCAACCTTTAATTTTTTCTTAATAGTTTCTATATCTTTGAGAAACTCCCTAATATTTATATTTATAAGTTTTTCTTCCGAAATGTCTAACATCTTAGAAGCCATTCTATTAATCCTTCTAATATTTAAATCTTCATCTAATAAAATCATTCCTTCAGACATTGACGCAAAAATTACATTTAAAAGCTTATTAGATTTAATTAAAGCAAATTGCTTTTCTATTGAATAGGCTCCAGAAACTACTATTCCTGTTGTATGAGAGTTGGCTTTAGAGTAATTTCCAGACATATTTAAGCATCCCACTATCTCTCCATCTTCATTATGAATAGTAGCTGCAGAGCAAGTGAGACAGTGATTTTTTACATAGTAATGTTCCGCTCCAATAACCTGGAGAGGCTTATCTAAATAAATCGAAGTCCCTATAGCATTTGTACCTATGGATTCCTCTGTCCAAAAAGCGCCTAGATGAAAATTTAACTCTTCAATCTTCATCATCTCTTGATCCCCTACCATATCGATAATGCAGCCTTCCCTATCAGTAAGTATTATTACAAATCCGGAACCTGATACTATATTATAGAGATTTTCCATTATTGGATGGGCTATTAGAATAAGTTCTTCATTTTCTTTAAGTTTAAAACTTAACTCTTCTTTTGAGGCCTTTCTTATTTCTGTTTCTAGATAGTTAACTCCATAATTTTTAGATCTTGTCCAAGAGTCCTTTATTATAAGACTTAATTCATTATTAAGTTGGTTATCCTTTACAAAATCTAACCAATGCTGTTTTACACTATTCATAATTTTCAACATATAGCCACCTCAGTTCGTAGTATCTTACTTTGTTCCATGACAACATTCTGTAGTCATCAGGTAGATTAAAGCGTCATTATATCATATTTTACAATTAAATGTAATAAAAAAAATAAAATGACTGTTTCAAGACTAAACTTAGTCTTGAAACAGCCCCTTATCTTTTATTTAATCCAGTTTCTATTATCCATACAACTTAACTAACTAGCTGTTTAGTAGCTTCTTTTTTACTTAATCCAGTTGCATACCAAGCAATAATTAAAATCAGTAACCATACAACTCCAACTACTGCTGGAATTCTTGTATCTGCACCTACAAGCATGGAAACAAATACGCCAACTAGGAATATCATAGTGATTATGCCTGAAGCTGGATAAAGTACTGTTTTAAACTTCAGCTTGCTAACCTGTTCAGGTGTAAGACTCTTTCTGAATTTAATCTGAGTGTAAACAATCATGAACCAAGCGAATAATCCAGCAAATGTTCCTACGCTTGTAACATAGGTAAATGCTTTACCAGGAGCTACATAGTTTATTATAACCCCGATTAACATAAATCCTACTGAAGTAAGGATTCCATTCTTAGGAACATTATTTTTATTAAGTTTTCCGAAAACCTTAGGAGCTTGTCCTTGAAGTGAAAGATTGTAAACCATACGTCCAGTTGTGAATATACCACTATTACAGGATGACAATGCTGCTGTCAGTACAACGAAGTTTATGATACCAGCTGCTGCAGCTATACCAAGTTTTGAGAATGTAAGAACGAAAGGACTTCCTGTTGTTCCTATGCTGTCCCAAGCATAAAGTGACATGATAACGAACAATGCACCGATGTAGAATATCATTACTCTCATGAAAACGCTATTTATAGCTTTTGGTATTACTTTATCAGGATTTTTTGCTTCTCCAGCAGTAACACCGATAAGTTCAACTCCTACGAAAGCAAAGGCAACCATAGTCAATGTTGATATAGGTCCCATGATTCCTTTAGGGAAGAAACCACCGTGAGCGGTCAAGTTTGAAATACCAGTTGCTACTCCATTATTTCCTAAACCAAACAGTATCATAGCTAACCCGATTGCTATCATGGCAATTATAGTAACAACTTTTATAAGTGCAAACCAGAATTCGATTTCTCCGAAGGCTGATGCTGCAGTTAAGTTTACAATAGTAAGTATGCAAACGGCAACCAATGCTGTTACCCACTGCGGTACGCTTGAAAACCAGAAGTTAATGTAAATACCTGCTGCTGTAACTTCTGCCATACAAGTTACAACCCACATTATCCAGTATGTCCAACCTGTTAAATATCCTGCAAGAGGACTTACATAATCGTTTGCATATGCACTGAAAGAACCTGCAACAGGGTGTTCAACAGCCATCTCACCAAGAGAACGCATAATAAAAAATATTATTATTCCTGCAACGGCATAGGTACACAATATAGCTGGACCTGCTGCTTGAATAGCTGTTGCTGATCCCAAGAATAGGCCAACTCCAATAGCTCCTCCTATTGCCATCATTTTAACATGTCTTTCTTCAAGGCCACGATGAAGTTCTTCATTTAAAGCTGTTTCTTTTTCACTCATTTTTTATCCCCCTTTAGTTTAAATCTCTGAAATTTCTCCGTAATTTCGCTTGAATGTTTTATCAAGTTTCATCCCAGTGTATTATTTTTTCACCTCTTTCTTCTATGTCTCGTTGCAATTTTTAAAAGATTTAGAATTAATAAATTTATTATACTACTTTCATAAATTTTTCACAATCGTTTTCCTTTTCAGAATACTTTCTTTATGACACAAATACTTCAAATATAATCAATTTTCACATAATTTCTGCTCAATTTAATAAACTTAATATATTCATTAAATTTCTTAAATTTCTTAAGTTTATTAACCAATATACCTGCCTATAGCTTAAAAATTTAAGCCGCTATAAAACAACAATATACCTTAACCTTTGTTAAAATCAACAATAATTTTTTTGTAAAAATTGCATATTTATAACACTTTAAGGCGACGTAATTTAGAGTAATATCCCTAAATTGCATCGCCTTATATTTTCTATTCGTAAGTTATCTTCTTGTTTTCATCACATATAATTTTAGTAATCTTTTTATCTAAATTAGTATAAAGAACTACTCTGTGTTTCCATAAATCCACAATATGCTTGATAGTCTCTACTGCATACTGAAGCTGAAGTTCTCTGCCATCAAAAACATGTTCTAAAGTCAATGTTTTATCAAGCTTCGACATATCTACTACCCTTATATAAGGTATTGATCCCATGCCACAGGTACTGCTTAAGCTATTTCTAATTTCTTTCCATCCTTCTTCATCAGATATCTCCTCAATGACATAATTCTTATCTTTCTTTGCATACTGGAATAAATTAAGCTTTTCACATAGTTCCTTTGTAACATATCTCCTTAAGAAAGATTGATCTCTTTCTAAATATCTCACTTCAAATATTTTTTCTAATCCATACCTTTCTACCAAGTCTTTATAAATTTCAAAACCTAAGAAGTATGGATTTATACTTCCCTGCAGTGGAACAACTACATCATTATGTCTTTTCATAAATTCTATATAAAGCTTTTGTGGTAAATCCAGACTCTTCAAAATGTTGTAATGCCAATAACTAGCCCATCCTTCATTCATAACTTTGGTTTCTATTTGAGGAATAAAATATTTTGTCTCATCTCTTACTATTTCTATGACATTCTTCTGCCATTCGAAGAGATCTCCGTACTTAGAAATAAAACCTAATATATCTTCTACTGGCTCCTGCGGAACTTTTTCTACATCTGGTGCTTTTGGTTTTATCCTAGGAACTATTGGACTTTCGAAATACTCTATATTTCTATAGTCTTCCATCTTTTTCTTTCTTATTTTATCATCATCTAAATATAACGCGCCAATAGTTCTGTTGGTTTGGAATTTTAATGCGTGGGCTGCATTTAGCATTTTCTCTACTTCTACATAACCTATGCTGGGATCGTTTATATAGGATCTAATCATATCTGCATGATTCTTAAACATCTCTACAGTATACTTAGCATCTGTAGCCTGCCTAAACAATCTGTTGTTTTTGAAAAAATCATTGTGTCCATAAACATGGGCAATGGTTAGTATTTGAAGCAGCAACGTATTATCCTTCATAAGATAGGCAATACAAGGGTCCGAATTTATTACCATTTCGTAAGGTAATCCTGTAAGGTTATAATTATAGAGAGTTCTCAACTTTTCATAAGACTTTCCGAAACTCCAATGAGGGTACATTGAAGGCATACCTACATAAACCTCGTAGGCAAGCATATCATTATAATTTATAATTTCAAAATCTTGTGGATAGTAGTCAAGTCCTACCTCTTTTGCCTTTTCCTCTATAATATCATTCCAATATTCTAAATCTGCTATAGTGTACTCCAAAGCTTCACCCCCTCAGCTATTCAAGCTCATTTTTTATGTCTACTGTTAGCATATCCCTAAGTGCATCCCACATATCTTCCTTCTTTTTCATTGCCACAGATACAAAGTTATCTCTCTTCACTTCAGCGGCATATCTCTTCTTAATTGCACTGGTATAACCATAAGCCATAATCTCTGCGTAACCAAATAAATTACAGACATCACAAAGCTTATTCGCTGATTTTACCGCTCTGTCATTGTCTTCACTCCAGTTATCCCCATCGCTTACATGGAAAGAATATATATTCCATATTGCCGGATTATACTTTTCATTTATAATCTCCAATGCCTTATCATATCCACTGGATATATAGGTTCCTCCGGATTCTACCTTATGAAAAAACTCCTGCTCATTAACTACCTTAGCAGTGGTAGAGTGCGCTATGAAAACAACCTCTACACTAGAGTACTTCATTCTAACAAATTGGTATAGCATAAAAAAGAAAGATCTAGCTAAATACTTTTTGTTTTGGTCCATAGAAGCAGAGGTATCCATAATACACATAATTACTGCATTATACTCCCTCTTTTTTGTTGGCTTAACTCTGTAATACCTTAAGTCATCATCTTTAAAAGGAAATCTTCCTACAAGTGCATCACCGTCTAGTGAGTATTGATCTAGTAATTCCTCGTTTATCCCAGTATCATTAAGCCCTTCCCTAAGGGCCCTCTTCATACCCTGCTTTCTTTTAAGCTTTTCCACCACAGTTTTTTTCTTTGCAAGCCTAGGAGGTATACCTTTTTTTTGATAACCACATTTTTTCTTAGAGCCTTCCCAGACTATCTCAGAAAATTTCTTTTTAGTGAGGTTAGGCAAATTCAAGTCCTGAAATATATATTCCATAATGTCTTCAACAGTTATCTCTGTTTCATAAATGTCTTCTCCCTCTTCATTACCTGCTCCCTTATTTCCTTGTCCCTTAGCATCCTTCTCCTTGCCTATGACATCTCCTCTTTTTTCTGTTCCGTCCCCACTTCCAACACCAGGAACGTTTTTTCCATAGACAAATTGATACTCCTTAAGACCTCTTATTGGAATTTTTATCTTTTTATTTTTGGTCTGGCCTATTATACTTTCTTCTGATAAAATATCCACTAAATTTTTCTTTATAGAATCCTCTACTAATTCCTTATGCCTTCTTCTGTCTTCTGCCACTCTATCATGTCCTATTGGATTAAACTCCCTGAATACTGCCATACCATCAATCCTTCCATAGGTTATTAGCAGCATATTTCAAGATTACATCACAACAATGGTCACAATATCCATTCTTCTTCATTTCTTCTACCATTGAGCTATATTTTTTACTCTGCTCCTTATCTCTAACCTTAGACTTAGTTACTATACGAGACATTTCTCTTACAGAAGAAGTTATTTTCTTTTCTATAGCTTCTTTTAAAGGCTCATAAGAGCTATAATCTATCTTTCCACCCTTTCTAATCAAATAGAACATATAGGAAGTTACATCTGATCTAAAGCCTTTAGCAGACCCTTCTGATATTCCTATTTGTTCCTCAATAGAACGCATGAATTTTTCATCTGGATCTAATTGTTCACCAGTAGATCTATCTTTAATTTTTGATTTATTTACATAAGCCTCTGCATGATCTAGATAATTATTAAATAAATCATCTGCCTGTTCTTTAAAGCTTTGTATAAATGCCTTTGTTATTTCCTTTTCAAGAACCTTGTTGTATTCTTTTCTAATTGTATCTTGAATAAGTCCAAGATATTTCTTTCTTATATCATCAGCAGTATCTAAATCTTTTACTGACTTCATAATACTTTCCATTACACTAAGAGGATTAATACAATTATGCTCTGAATCAGAAAGAGCATTATCTATAGCCTTAATTATAAACCTTGTGGAAATACCATCCATACCTTCTCTAAGTCCTGCTTCTTCTTTAAGCTCTGTAAGGTCTACTCTCTTTGTAGTTCCCTTTTCAACTATTTCCTCTCCATTATAAATCTTAAGCTTAGTTAAAAGGTCTACTTTGTTTGATGGCATTAATCTAGTTAGTATAGCAAACATGGAAGCTACTTCAATGGTATGAGGGGCTATATGAGCTTTAAAGTTGCTCTTATTTAGGATTTTTTCATATATCTTTTTCTCTTCATTCAATTCCATACAGTATGGAACTTCAACTTTTACAATTCTATCTAGTATTGCTTCGTTAGTATGATCTGACTTAAACTTATTCCACTCCGCCTCGTTAGAATGTGCCACTATGACTCCATCGAAGTATATCATAGAGCCTTTTCCTGGTGATGGTATAGATTTTTCCTGAGTTGCAGTTATAATAGTATGAAGATATTCCACATCATTTTTAAATACTTCTATAAACTCAACCATTCCTCTATTTCCCACATCAAAAGCACCATTCAATGAAAAGATACGTGGGTCGTCCTCTGGATACAAGTCCATCTTAGATATGTCTACAGAACCGATAAGAACTGAAGTATCCTGATTATTTGGATCAACTGGAGGAACTACACCTATTCCCTTTCTTGACCTTATAGAAAAACCGGTCTTAACTACTGGGAACTTTTCATATTCTCCTTTAAACTCTTCCTTCAATCTATGTCTGCATACTGGACATAAATCTCCTTCTATTTTTATTCCTAGGGTTTCTTCGAATTGTTTTCTGAGGTGTTTTGGAACTAAGTGAAGTGGTTCTTCTCTCATAGGGCAGCCTTTTAATGCGTAAACTGGTTCTGCTGCTTCAAGGGCTTTTTTAAGAGACTCAACTATGGATGATTTTCCAGAACCTACAGGACCTACAAGATAAAGTACCTGTCTAGATTCTTCTCCCTGCATAGCTGCTGAATAGAAATAGCTGACTAACTTCATTAAGGTTTTTTCTATTCCAAAGAAATCATTTTTAAAAAAGTTGTAACTCTTAATAGTTTCATTTCCATATATTTTTCTTACTCTTAGATTTTCTTCCGGCTTTAATATTTCCATACCAGGTTCTGTTAGTATATTATACATCCTTTTATGTGCAAGCTGTGATATTTCAGGATTTTCCTTTACTATTTCCAAATAATCTAAAAAGGTTCCTTGGAAATCATCTTTTTGTCTTTTTTCTCTATCCTTCTCTATTAACTCTTTAAAATTCATTTCTCAACCTCCATTAAAAGTGATTACAAAAGAAAGGAACAATTGTTACTGACATATCTTGAAGGATATATCTTTGTAGTATTTATATTATTCATTGAAGAATTTTAGAACACCCTTAAGTTTCAGTGAAATTGAAATATGATATAATGAATAAAAATGTATATAGAGGTGACCAGCCTTATATAAGAATAGTTTTAATTAGTTCAAAAAGGAAAAGAACTAGCATAGTTAATATACTAGTTCTTAAATATTATAATATGAGTAAAAAAGATACATAAATAGTATTTGCAAATTTTTTAATATTATACTGACTTATACTAATTTCTATTTACCTTTCCAATTCGCTTTCAAATCTTTTATATAAAGCTAATATAGTTAGAACCTGTTAACTATTATAACACTATATAATATAATTATAACTTAATATTAGTTCTACAAGAATTAACTCTAATATCAACTTCAATTACTCTTTCGTTAGTGTTAAGTTAAAGTGGGCAGCATAATATTTTATAAAAAATTATGTCATAAAACTAAGCAATATCAATATTTGCAAAGAATAAGCAGTAATTAAAACTATGTTTGCCCGCAAAAATTTTACGCTATCAAATCTGTTACTTCCTTGTTATTACTTTGTTATTCAAATACAAACTAAAAGACCACCAACCCTTGCTGTTGCTTAGGTTAATGGCTATGAGATCAGACCCCATGGCAGAAAACTGGAAACAGTTTTCTGCTTGTTATGGAATCAGATTTCACGAGAAAAACTAGAAACAGCTTTCTGCTTGCTATTGTTCTATTTTTTTCTACTCTGTAACCAAGGGACTATTTTCTTTATCATTAGATTACATGAAACAAATAATAGAATTATCCCTCCTAAAATCACATAAGAATTCTCTAAATACACGCCTAAAAGCATAACTATTAATGGCGACAACATAATTAATACTATAGTCATACCTAAATATTTTTTCGTTTTGTAAGCCACAATAATAAAATACAATACTAAAATTATAAATGCACACACTCCAACAACCAAGTTTCCATTTTTGCCATAATGATTAGTAATCCATCTACTCAATATTATACCAAATAGTGCTCCACTTGCACCTATTGACTTCATTTTATTTTTCAAGATTATTTTCCTCCATAGTGATGATCCTTTATAATACTTCCAAATTTATCTATAGCAACCCCAACTACAACACTTCCAATAAAAACAGGAATTACAGTCGCACTAGCAGACATGCCCATAGCTATTAATCCACCTTCTATTGCTGTCCCTACTGCTGATCCTAAACGTAAACCTAAGAAAACACCTCCTGCGTCAACACCTAAACTAAAATACTCTTTCCTATACATATCTCCAATTATATCCGTCCCAGCAAATATTGCTGTTCCTGTATATTGAGCTGAATGGCTTATAATACTACCACCTAATGTAGTTGGTTTTCTTATTGAACTACTTAATCCCATTGTTCCATAAGACTTCCAGCCACTAATAGATTTTTTTACAAGCCTATTAGCTCCATATTCTGCAGACTTATCAATTGCTCCTGAAGCAGTATTTTTGTGAGCAGGTGAAGATGATAACTTATTAGATATATCTGATATGATTTTTTTCCCTACAACTTTAGCTTCTGCCACAACTTTTCCAGCATATGCCTTTACTTCTGCCACAACATTTGTTGCATAATCATAAACCTCTTTAGCAAAATCACGAGCACCTTGAATCGCATTTTCCAATAATCTTGGCAAATACCCATTTGGGTCAACCATATTTACAGGATTATTCATTGAGTATGCAAACACATTATGGGATAGCAATAATCCAGTAACTCCAACTAATGCATCTGCATTTAAATATCTGCACCACTCTGGGTTATAATATCTTGAGTTCAAGTAATATAATTGGGTTTCACTATCATATCTGTAGCCGCGATATCTGTAAGAATTCTTATACCCAACATGAGATTTATCATTAGTTATATCTATTCCACTTTCATTTTTTATACTAATAAGCCTGCCCCAGGTGTCATAAATATAGCTTACTACCTGTTTTGCATTCTTATCAAACAAACCAATAATATCTCCTTATCCATTCCTTATATAGTAATAATGACCACTTAAGTTCATACTTAAATGGTCATTATTACTATCATAAGTATAGTATACCCTGTCAATTCCGTTATCCCCAAGAATTACCTTATTCCCAATGAGGTAATATCTTGTAACAACTTATAGTAGTAGATAATTTCTTTTCTGTCTACATAAATTCTTGTTATATTACCATTCTCATCACGACTATAATCTACTCGATTTAGTTCATTTTGTATAGATCTTAGTCTATTTGTTGTTGAACTTATTTTATTGCCACCTTCATAACCATAATGTGTTTCGAATTCTTTACACCCTATTCTTATTTTCTTTCTGACTACCTTTCCAATACTGTCATACTCATACTTTACTCTGCTTCCATGATACATTTTAAGTATTTCAGCATCTGTTAGTTCCCTAGGTGATTAGCTGAATTTTTTTATCAGTCCCTTTAGTGTGTAATCTCCACTTATATTGCTTCCTACTGCTGTTTTTACACCTGTAAAATCTGTTATTTCCTTGTTATATACTTTATTATTCAAATACAAATTAAAAGACCATCAACCCTTGCTATTGCTTAGGTTGATGGCTATGCATTCAAACCTCATGGCAGAAAGCTGAAAATAGTTTTCTTCTTGCTACAAATCCTTTTAATTCACCAACTTCAAAATATTCACTATAATAAATACTATTCTACCTTTTTTATAGATATTTTTCTAAAAGAAACTAAAATTGTTGCTCCTGATGCAAATAAAATTTCATGTGACAAAGTTTCTTCATCTACTTCATTAAATTCGTTATATCCATAAATATCAAATCCATCATAATATTTTTTTGTCTTTCCTGGACGTACATATGGTTCTGATGTATATTTTACATCTATGTCCTTTATTCCATGATATATTATATTCCAACTTTTTTCAGTATCTGTTATTGTTAGTATAACCTTAACTGGATTTCTATATCCAGGGGTTTCGTGAATTATTTGTAAGTCTGTAAGATAATAATCATGAAATCCATACTCTTTCATAAATATCTGCAAAAATCTTTTAGGTAACTTATATTTTAGCTTCTCAAATCTTTCACCATATTCTTTTGAGTTTTTTGTCCATTGTTTTTTAGCATCTTCACGCTCTTCATCTGAATCACTATTTAGTTTTCTCCAAAGTTCACTTGTATAATATTTCATTTCAACACTCCTTTCTAGTAATTCACGGAGTAATCACATTGACTGGTATTGTCCACCATAACGGCGGTGCAAGTGATGGTATCATTCTAATCGAACGATATATTAAATAAGAACCTCCACTTATAACTAATGTTTTTGCTACAATATTTTTAGACGCATTTGTATCCCAATCCCAATTTCCCTTTTCTTTTAAAAGCTTTCTTACTTTTTTAGGAGGATCAGGCAACCCGTAAGGGTTTTGTTTTTTTCTTCTTCCACCTTTAATATCTTGTTGATATTCTCTACCTTCTCCTCTCAAGTGAACATGTTCTCTTTCTCTTGTCGATTCATCAGCCTCATCATGTCGATACTCCCAATCTTTATGCCCCAATGGCTTCCAAGAGGAAAATGCAAAATTATTTATTGCACTACTCACTACATTTTTAACTGTTTCTTTTACTTCTACTGCAACATCTGTTACATAATTATAAGTCCTCTCAGCAAAATTACGAGCACCTTGTATTGCATTCTCCAACAACCTTGGTAAATATCCATTTGGATCAACCATATTTACAGGATTATTCATTGAGTATACAAATACATTATGGGATAGCAATAATCCAGTAATTCCAACTAACGCATCTGCATTTAAATATCTGCCCCACTCTGGGTTATAATATCTTGAATTCAAGTAATATAATTCAGTTTCACCGTCATATCTGTAGCCACGATATCTGTAAGAATTCTTATATCCAACATGAGATTTATCATTAGTTATATCTATTCCACTTTCATTTTTTATACTAATAAGCCTGCCCCAGGTGCCGTAAACATAGCTTACTACCTGTTTTGCATTCTTATCAAATAAACCAATAATATCTCCTTGACCGTTCCTTATATAGTAATACTCCTCACCATTTAAATTCATACTTAAAAGGTCATCATTACTATCATAAGTATAGTATATCCTGTCAATACCGTTATCCTCAAGGACCACCTTATTCCCAATAAGGTAATATCTTGTAACAACTCCATCTACATTCTTTTCTGTTCTAATTCCTGCGTCATTATATCTAAAACTTATATTCTGCCCATTACCAACTATGGATTTTAGCTGTCTTCCTTCCTCCCAAGTATAACTATAGTTATTATAAGTTAAAGGATTCCCTGCGTTATCATGAGTTATTTCCTTTCCATTATAATGTGTCAGTTTATCTTTCCATATAAGATCATACTGATAGCTTCCTGTAGTTACTGATGTTCCTCCAGATAAAGGTGTTTCAATTCTTTCTGCTATATTTCCTCCTGCATCATAGCTGTAATCTATAATCTTTTGAGTTATTCCATTTATTTCTTTTACTAATTCATTTAGCTCATTATATCGGTATTCTATAACTTTTCCGTTATCAATAATTTTAGTTATATTTCCGTTATCGTCATGACTGTAATTTATTGGATTCAATTCATTTTGTACAGAACTTAGCCTATTTGTTGTTGAACTTATTTTATTGCCACCCTCATAGCCATACTGTGTTTCAAATTCCTTAAGCCCTATTCTTATTTTCTTTCTAACTACTCTTCCAATACTGTCATACTCATACTTTACTCTGCTTCCATGATACATTTTTAGTATTTCAGCATCCATTAGTTCTCTAGGTGAGTAGCTGAATTTTTTTATCAGTCCTTTTAGTGCGTAATCTCCACCTATATTGCTTCCTACTGCTGTCTTTACTCCTGTAAAGTCTCTAAAATCTATTACTTCCTTATTATATACTTTATTATTCAAATACAAGCTGCATTTTAAAGTAGTTCCATTAAAAATCCAAGATACTGCTACAAAATACCACTGACCTGGGATTAATTCTTCATCTACAGTTATTACATTAGTAAAGTTATTACTGTTGTTTATTACTGCAAGGTTCAATTTATTTTTCTCATCTACATATACATTAAATAAGTTTCTGTTTGTTCCTTCATTTGCAATTATTAATCTTGAGCCTGTTCCGCCTATTCCTATATTTGCCCAAGCTGTCATTGTTCGTAAGCGATAAATTACCTAGTGTAGGGCTAAATAGAAACGGCCATCCGATAAGGTGGCAGTACTTTTCGATTTAATTATTCTTTTTACAGGAATCCTGTGCCCATGAATCCCAAGGCAGGAATTCCTCTAAGAATTCTGGATTTGCTTCGAACTGAACCCCTGGAAGTTGTTCAAACAAAAACTTAAGGTAAATATACGGGTTCAAGCCGTTGGCCTTTGAAGTCTCAATTATACTGTAGACTGTTGCACTTGCGCTAGCTCCTTTTGGACTTCCATTGAAGAGCCAGTTCTTACGATTATGTGCTTAAGCACATAATCGTAAGAACTTCCTTTTTGCCAATACTGCTAAAGGAGCCACTTCTAGTGCTAATATTTATAGCATTGTTGAAACTGCCAAGGCTAATAAACTAGTTGTAGAAAGATACCTAGTTTATTTATTTGATAATCTATTAAAGATAGATCTATCTGATAGCGAAAGCTTAGAGAACCTTATGCCTTGGTCTAATAAGATTCCTGAAAATATGAAAATTAAAGATAGGAAATAAATTAATCCTAGTAAAGCATATTTTTGCCTTACTAGGATATTTTAATGATATTTCTGAAATTATTAAAGGTGCTAAAACTTTGACGCTTACCTTTAATCTAACATCTAGGGTTTTTGTAGTTAAGAAATTGATTTCTGAGAAGTCTTTACATACATTAGTTGCACAACTGTAGTAATTATGACTTCCTAAAATAATAGCATTAGGGTGTAATCTCAGCCGCCTTCACCGAGCTTATAACGGTTCCTCTCTTATTAAACAAACCGCTATTCGGAGTATTAGAGAAAGCCCTTCGGGACGTTACTCCCTCATTTGACTTTTCAGATTATTAGTTCTCCTAAATATTAAATTTAGTGTTTAACCTTTTCAGTTAGGAACGTGTCGCACCTGAATCATTGTATTTAAAGAAGACACTAATATTATTACCCATAACTTTAGTCTCCCAAGGTTTATCATAAAAACATCTTACTGACCTGTCAGTGTATGTTGAAAGTAAAAGACCACCAATCCTTGCTGTTACTTAGATTGATGGCTATGGTGTTAGAACCCTTATCAGAAAACTAAAAACAAGTTTCTGCTTACTAAAAATCATAAATAAAAGTTAAAATTTCTACAAAACACATTGTATTATACATCTATAATTTTATAATGTCTCTTAAATGATATTTCAAAGCTTGAGCCTCCCAGTACAAATTGGATTGAATTCTATCTTCAATTAAATATTTTAATCCTTCTTTAGATTTAATTTTTCCAAGAGCTATAAGAATATGACAAGCAATACTATCTAATTCATCTTCTTGAATTTTTAATAAATCACTTTCTATCATCTTAAGTAGTTCAATATCAAAATTAGAAATCCAATAACAAGCTTCCATTCTTGCATCATTTGAATAATCATCAGAGGCTATTTCGATTAATATTTTCAATAGCTCTTCATTACTAAGATTAATATTAAAAAACTCATTTACCTCTTTTGCTCCATGTACTGAATTTATTAATAATTCTCTAATTTTATCTTTATTATAAATAATAACAACCTCCATTCTATTACATACCTATAATTCTTTTTACATAATCATTAATCTGATATTCAGTTTCTTTTGGTAGTAAACTTTTATCAAAGTTAATGTTATTAATTTCCATTTTCAACTTATATACTTCATTAGTTATGTCAGCTATCTTTACAATCCATTGATTAACGTATCTCTTTGCCATCGAACCCTTAATTCCCAGCTGAATTGCCTTCCTTGCCATACGGTTTCCATGTAAGTCCCTATCAGGATCCCACTGGCACCTTACTTCTGAAAATTGCAACTTATTCTTCCACTGCTCATATGATGAATAAACACAATCATTATATGTTGATAGAACAGCGTTTGAAAGGATGTATTCAAAACCATCTCTTAAAATATCAATTGCCAAAATTCTTTCCTGATTTACTTTTGTTGCCCACCCTGACCTATACATCATCCATAAAAATGATGGTTTTATCCACGTCATTCTTTCCATATTAAAGACAGGACCAAATTTTCCTAGATTTAGTGCCTCATCTGCAATCTTATTGTTATATGCTTGATAAATCCTAATAGTTTTTTTGTTGTAAAGAGCAAATATTTTTTTATCTTTACATAACGTGTCTATAGTATAAATTTTATCCATTCTATTTAATCTCCATTATTTAATATTATACTCAGATAAAGTTAAAAATACTTAACTTTATCTAAATAATTATTATTTTACTATTCTAACATTTATAATACTTTCATTAAACAATTCTATCTGTTGAGGAGTTATTCCGTAATTTCTTAATTGCCCGCCTTCTGGCAATCCTTCATAGTGATATTTAACTTGCGGCATCCCCCTAGAACCCTGCTGTGGAATAGCAGTTTGTTGTATATTTCTATAATAGTTTGGGTTCATTTCAAATTCAATAATTCTTTCTTCTGTAGATATTGCACTCTTATTAGTGAAGTTTCTCACTTTATCTAGACTTTCTGATAACCATTTTGTCGGTTCCTTTCCTTTGATAGCTGGTTGAAGTTTCATTTGTTTTAGTGTTTTTCCTGATTCATCCAAACTCATTTTTCTATAAAGTCTAGGATTTCCCCTAAAACTATTAACTACTTTACTAACGATTTTTTGCCCTATATTTTTAATGTTATTTACTAATCTTTGATTTGTTTGTTGAATTTGTACTACTTTTGTTAGTACAAGTCCAGTGACTAATGCATAAGCCTTATTTAAAAAGCTTCTAATGCCCCAATTTCCTGATGTATCTTCGCAATTTATTGGATTATTACCACAATATATAAATAGGTTATGTGATAACAAGTCACCTACAGCTCCAACTAGTGCATCAGCATTCAGGTATCTACCCCACTCTGGGTTATAG
>NZ_JARUJP010000037.1:0-21344 GCF_033659955.1 Clostridium tanneri | reverse complement strand
GTAGATTTATTAAATCTGCCAACTACAGTGGAAATAACATTGAGAGATGGAAGTACTGTAAATGCAAACGTAGCATGGGATACATCAAGCTATAATGGAAGTACAGCAGGAACATATACATTAGCAGGAACAATAATAAGTCCAGAGAACGTAACAAACAACAATAATTTACAAGCTTCTATAAATGTTACAGTTGAATCTCCTATTGTTACTACTAAGAATATAACTCTTGTAACTAACCCTCTGGACATAACTGTACCTTACAGAACAGGTGCATTCGGATTGCCAGCTACTGTAGGTATAACTTTAGACGATGGAAGTACTGTTCAAGCTGATGTAACATGGGATACATCAAGCTATAACGGAAGTATAGTTGGAACATATACATTAACAGGAACAATAACAAACCCAGCGAATGTAACAAATACAGGAAACCTTACTGCATCAGTAAAGGTGATAGTAAAAGCACCAACTTCGAGAATAGTTAATGTTTTACCAATGGAAGATATAAATGTAGCATTTAATACACCGTTATCTTCTGTAAATTTACCTAGTAAAGCACATGCTTTAATAATTCCTCCAGGACCATTACCATTCCAAATGCCTATGGATATTGATGTAAGTTGGAATTTAGATAACACCAATTATAATTCAAGTGTTCCAGGAACTTACACAATAATAGGAACATTCAGGCTATCTGATGGAATGGAGAATTCAGGGAATGTAGTTCCTTCTATAAAGGTAGTAGTTGGAAGTCCAGTATTAAGTAGTGAAAAAGAGATAATAGGAACAACAATAGGAACATTAACAAATGGAGCTATAACAGAATTAGCAAGGGGAACAAAGGTAAGTGAATTAAAGACAGGGGTAACAGTATCACAAAAGGCAAGAGTGGAAATATTAGAAACTGCAGGGGGAAATGCAGTAACAGATGAAGCAACTACAGATGTAACCTCAACGATGGTGATAAAGGTAACAGCAGAAGATGGAAGTAGCGCAGAATATACCATAGGAATGGCAATAGAACATACAGAAGCACCATTGGCAGACAACATAACAGTAACAAATAATAATCTAGGAACTCCCGATACTATAGTAGTATCAGGAGTGAATGCAGGAGATAAAGTAAGGGTATATGACTCATTGACAGGAGGTACATTGCTAGGAGAAGCTATAGCAATGGGAGTTGGATCATTCTCAATGGCAACGATAACTGTACCTCAACTAGGGGTGGAAGCAGGAAAGGTATATGTAAGTACAACAAGCCCCGAAAAACTGGAAAGTGTAAGAACTGAAAAGTCATATGCAGCAGAAGTAATTAGCAATATTGTTTATAACCTAAATGATGATAATAGTGAGGGATCTCTGCGAAAAGTAGTTGAAAAAGCAAAAGACGGAGATACTATAACTTTTGACCAAAATTTAAATGGAACAATTATACTTTTAAGTCATATTGATATTGATAAAGACATTAAAATAGTAGGAGATACTAGAGGTGTCTTAACTATAAGTGGAAACGACAATAATAGAATATTTAATATTGGAGCTGGAAAAAATGTTGAGCTGTCCTACTTAAACTTTACAAAGGGTACAGATAACAATAGCATATACCTAGATGATGAAAATAATCCAGATAATCGCGGTGGAGCTATTCATAATTTAGGAAACCTAATAGTAAATAATTCTAACTTTTATCAGAACAGTGCATTTTTCTCAGGAGGAGCAATTACATCATGGCAGGGTTCTACATTAGTAGTTAACAACTCAACCTTTAGTGGCAATAAGGCTGGTAGTGAGGCAATACCAGCTATTGGGGGAGCAATATATGGATACTTAGATGCAAATATAACAGTAAACAACTCAACCTTTAGCGGCAATTCCGCAGGATCAGAAGGCTTTGGAGGCGCAATTTGGATCGAGAGTGATGATCTCATAGTGAATAGTTCAACGATTAGTGGTAACACTGCTAGAGTAGGCGGCGGAATTTGTGCGGGAACTGAGGCAAATGTAACATTAAAAAATACAATAGTATCAGATAATGGTACAGAGGATATAAGCGCTTCAGTAAATGCAAATAATTCCTTAATTTCAACTATTCACGGCTATAACTTGGTAAGCGGTAGTAATAATATAATTGGACAAAGTGCAAATCTTGGACAACTGCAAAATAATGGTGGCACAACCCAAACCATGATGCCAAACGTAGGAAGTCCAGTGATTGATGCAGGTGATGACAACGGAGTTTCGGAAACAGATCAAAGAGGCTTGCCACGTAGGCAAGGCAACCATGTTGATATTGGAGCTGTGGAAAGTAGCGAAACTGCAGAACCAGCACCAACAACGCCAACAGCAACAGAAATTACACTTCTGCCAGGTCCAAATGTAGGAGCAGCAACTGCAGGAAACACTGTTATAACTGGATTAAAGGCGGGAGAAGTGTATAAAGTAACAGAATTGCCAACAGGCATGGTAGGAATGCCAGGAATTCAACCTGTATTTATGTATACAACTAGAACAGGAACTCTAACAACAGATTTATCACAAATAGCACCATTAGACCCAGGAGTTACACAAATCACAGGTCTTACAAATGGAAAAACCTATGGAATAGAAACAAATGTTGTCTATAAAGCTATTGACGATGGCAGTAAAGGAACCTTAAGTGAGGTAGTAAAAAGTGCAGAGGATGGAAGCGTAATTACCTTTGTCAGGGGATTGGAATTACATCCACTTAATAAAAGCTTAAATATTAGTAAAAGAATTGTAATAGATGGTAGGGCCTCCATATTTACTGGATCTACTATTGATAGTAATATAACGTTGAGTGGTGGCAATACGACTCAGATATTCAATATTGATTCAAATGGTGAATTGTTAATAGGTAATTTAAATATTATTAATGGAACAGATGCTAATTCAGACTATTCTGGTGGAGCTATCTACAATGAAGGAAAATTAGAAGTTTTCCAATCAACCTTCTCTAATAATAAGTCAACTGGCTTTGGAGGTGCTATTAATAATAAAGGAACTTTAAGGGTTCTTGGTTCAAGCTTTACAGAAAATGAATCGATTGGTTTTGGAGGTGCAATATATGCTGCTCCAGGTTCGTATAATTCAATAGAACGTTCATCGTACTTTGAAAAAAATTCAGCTAGGGGAGAAAATGGAGATGGTGGAGCTATATATGGTGAAAATTGTACTATAGCAATATATAATTCACGAATAGAGAATAACTATGCTGAAGGTTCCGGTGGGGGAGTTGCTATGTCAATTGGTGATGAATCTATATTAAATAGAGACAACTATACTTTTATAAATAATAACACTGCAGCAAACGGTTCACAGGACATAGCTATTCCTTTAAGTGTAAATGCATCAATGACATATGGAGAGGACCAATTAGATGTATATGTAGGTACGCAACTTATTGTAGGCAGAAAATTATATTGCAGATTTATAAGTTCAAGTACGCCTCTAACTAAAATAGATGAAACAATTGAACTATCTAGTGGTCAGTGGACGGAAATAGACTATGGTGCAGACAATATTATAGATTTGAACACTGGAGATATCATAGAAGTGGTAGAAGTAGAAGAAGGGTCAAATAAAGTAACAAGGTGTTCAAAAGTTGACTATCCTCTTGGACATTAATACTAATAGAGCTAAGGCAACAGGATAACTGTATCAGAAAATAGGTTTGTAATATACTTACAATTAATTCGCTAAAAAAGTCTTTTAACAAGAGCAGATGTAGGAAAATAAATACTGCATCTGCTTTTATTAAAATTAGGAGGTAGTAACATGTTAAAAACAATAAGAGACATCAATGAAAGTTATCCTTTTTTAAAGAAGATTAGAGTTAAAGAGACTCTCACTGGTTTGGCTGTTGCTTTATTCATTACTATGCTAAATTACAATTGTGTCCTTGCAGTGGCTCCTGCTGACCAGAATTTTGATTCTATTCCTATTCAAGAAAGTCCTATACAAGATAATCCTTTTTTGAACCTGAATGGAGTAATTTACTCAACAGATTCAACACATGATGCATTGAGAGTAGATACAATCAGTAATATAACAGGAAACTTACCAACGCTAGGAATAGGGAATGGATTATCAAGTAATTGGTATGGAACCAATACGGGAACATATTTCCAATTTGCTTCTGCAAACAATACGAATAATTTTAAAGTGCTTTCTCTAAGAGCAGAGGTTTGGGGTGGTGGTTCTGGAACTGCTGAAAAATATATAATTAGTGGTTATGATAATGGAGTGCAAAAGGTAAGTGCTACCGTTAACTTTACAGCAAGTGGTACTTATGGATTGGGAAACGCATCAATTATTTATAATAGGCAGACAACACCTGCAGAGGAAGTGAGCTCAGGTAATATGGCTAATGCAGGGCTTTTAACCTTTGGTAGTGACTGGAATAATATCGACCAAGTAAGGTTTACTGTGGCAGATAACAAAATTCTTGCGGTATTTATTGATCAGATTGACTTTTCAAATCCAATAATAACAACCCAACTACAGCAAGTTACAAATGTGCAGCTTTCTCCACTAGGAATAGCTAGTTGGGATGATATATACAATGAATCAGGTTACGAACTACAGCTTTATAAGGATGGTGTCCCTCAAGGAAATGTCGTTTTAAAGAATGCTAACACAACAACCCATAGTTTTATATCAGATATGAGGGCAGCAGGGGTAGGGAATTATACTGTTAAAGTTGTGGCAAAGGGAGACAGAATAAGTTATCTGGATAGCGTTCAGTCAGCTCCATCGCCATCGCAAACAGTAGTACAACTTGGTACGGTATCTACAGGTCTCCTATGGACTGGTAATATAGCACATTGGGATGCAGTTACAAATGCCTTAAGTTATGATGTACAGTTGTACAAGGAAGGAGTAGAGCAAGGTTCTCCATTAAATGTACTTGCAGCAAATATCGCAAATGGCCAAGATTTTACAGATACTATTTTATCACTAGGAAACGGAGCTTATACTTACAAAGTAACAGCTAAAGGTAACGACACATTAATATTAGATGGTATGCAGTCAGGAGTATCCGACAATAATATAAAGCTGTTGGAAATAACTACCATTTCAGTAACCGCTGGAAGAGGATTAGGAAGAGCTGATAAGAAACTAGAATTTGCAAATGTAAAGATACCTTTTTTTATAGACTCTCAAAGTTTTTTAAAGGATCTTACAAGTTATTCTTTTGATATTCTTTATGATCCAACAAAAGTAGGGACAGTAACAGTAGATACTTCTAGTGGCATGACTAAACCAACGATAGGAGCACCAGTAATCGATGGCTCAAAAGAAAGGGTAACTTTAACTTGGAGTGGAACTTTTACAGAGGATTTAGTATCAATTTATAATGCAAATAAAGGAGTTCTATTTAAGTTGAATTTCGTTACTAAACCAGACTTTGTGGCAGATGGAACTAACATAGAAGTTGGGACAGGTAGTTTTAACTTTGGAACAGGAGTTTCAAGTAGTAATATTGTAAGGGTTAATGGAAAGATAATGTTTGGTATTTATGGAGATATAGATGGAGACGGAAAAATAACTTCAGCAGACAGTAACTTAGTTAACAAGTATACTACAGGAAGAAAGAGTTTTATTACAGGAGAAGTAAAAGAAACAGCAGCAGATGTAAATGCAGATGGGCATATAACATCCGCAGACGCAACAGAAATTTTAAATTATATTTCAGGAAAATTAAGTACTTTAAAAACTTTATTTGGATATTAATTGGAGATGAGTGATATGAAAAAGTTAGTAAAAATATTGAATTTATCATCAATAATCTTTTCATCAATCTTATTTATGTTTATTTTAACCATAAATACTACAGAAGTCTATGCGGCGTCTTATACAGTTACTAATACAGATGATAGTGGCAATGGTTCTTTACGGTGGGCTATTACTCAAGCTGGCATAGACGGTAATGGCGATATAACTTTCAATCCATCACTGGCGGGATCAACTATTACATTATTATCTGACTTGACAACATGGAATAGCAATAATTGGAGTAGTGTATCACTTGGTAACAATTCTGGAAGCTTTACTCTTACAGGACTAACAGATGTATCAGGGGCTCCTAGTATAACTATAAATGGCAATGGTCATACTGGAATATTAGCTACCGGATCTGGAAACTTCAGCATAAGCAATTTGAAATTTACGGGTTTTTACTTATCATCTGTTAATGATTCCAGTTACGATCTTTTTGGTTGTGCCATTGCAACAGGTGGAAACTACAGCAACATAAATTTAATAAATAATATATTTGAAGTGAATTCATATGAGGCCTCTTTTCAGGGTGGCATTGTGTCACTTAGTGCAAATGCAGAACCTTATTTAGTCAACATAGATAGATGTATTTTTTCCAATAATACTCTTTCGTCCATTAAGAGTGATGGAAACAATCTATCTGCTGTAGCAGCACTTTATGTTTCTGCTGAAGATTCTGTTTATATAACTAATTCATTATTTTACAATAATGCATCAACTGCAAGAAATTCTCTTCAAGCTTACAGTAGTGCAATGTACTTAAATGGTGGTCATATCAAAGCATATAATAATACTTTTTATGGTAATAGTTTAATTAATAGTAGTGGTCCAGCTAGTGGAGCAGTTGTTATACTTGGAGGAGGAAGTTCATTAGGTAATACCTATGATGAGCATAATAATATTATTATAAATAATACTGCTAACGGAGTTATAAGTGATATTGCAAATTATAAAGGTAATACCATAGTTAACAGTGGAATCAACCTTAGATCTGGAACAAATATATTCGTAAATCCAAGGAGTGGTGATTTTCATTTGTCAAGCACTGCAACAACAGCTATTGATCAGGGGAATAATACTTATGCTCATGGAACACAGGGTCTGGGAAGTAATTCTCGTATAGTAAACGGAACTGTGGACTTGGGTGCTTATGAATATGAATTGGTATCAACTCCACCTATCTCAGTAACCGCTGGAAGAGGATTAGGAAGAGCAGATAAGAAACCAGAATTTGCAAATGCAAAGATACCTTTTGTTATAGATTCTAAAAGCTTTTCAAAGAACCTTACAGGCTACTCTTTTGATGTGCTTTATGACCCAACAAAAGTAGAGGAAGTAACAGTAGATAGTTCTAGTGGTATGACCAAACCGACGATAGGAGCACCGGTAGCTGATGGTTCAAAGGAAAGGGTGACTTTAACTTGGAGTGGAACTTTTACAGAGGATTTAGCAGCAATTTATAATGCAAATAAAGGAGTTTTATTTAAGTTGAATTTCGTCACTAAACCAACCTTTGTATCTGATGAGACTAATATAGAGATAGGGACAGGCTCTTTTAGCTTTATAACAGGAGTTTCAAGTAGTAATATTCAAGGGACTAATGGAAAGATAATGTTTGGTATTTATGGAGATGTAGATGGAGATGGCAAGATTACATCAGCAGATGCCAACTTAATCAATAAATATGTGTTAGGAAGAACATCTGTAATTACGAGTGAAGCAAAACTAATAGCAGCGGATGTAAATGGAGATGGAAAGATAACTTCCCAAGATGCAACAGAGATTTTAAATTATGTGTCAGGCAGACAAAGTACTTTAAGGACTTTGATCGGATATTAATATTTAGCAAAAATAAATTGAATCTACGATATGAGAAATTATTGTATATTTAATATAACAAATTAAAAAGTATATTAAAAGCTAGGTATTTACAACCATTCATCAGAATAACTTCTTTTGAAATATGGTATATAACCAAAGAAATTAAAATCTAATGAAAAGGATCTACTAAAAAGTAGACCCCCTAGATTGATTACAAAGAGTGCTGTCTCACAGTTAGAAAATTTCTAAGTATGACAGCACTCTTTGTTTTTAGGTATGAAAGATAAAGGTTATACAAAAGAATTAATCAATGCCTATGTTTATTGTATTTATAAAAAAATAGATACAGCAGCATCACTAATTCTTTAAATGGGCTGTATTAATTGTAGTATTACTATTTACAGTGTATAATATATGTAAAACATGTAAAAAAGAGGGGATAAAAATGGGTATTAAAAAATATGTTTTTAGTTTATTTATCATGGCATTAGCATTTTTTTCAATGAATCCAGTTACTGTATTTGCGGATTCGCCAGTAACATCTACTGACTTTTATAGAGCTTATACTGATGTTAGTATTGTAAAAACAGCTAAAGAAAAGGGAGCTGTAGACCAAGAAATAGCTAATTATTTACACTCAAGTAAAAATCCTATTGATGTTAAAGCAGCAGTTATTAATGCATTAGGTTGGGACTTAGAAGGTAAAAATAATGCAGAAAACTATGTTAAGTTAATTTATTCAAATAGTATAGACAAACTAGATATAGAGTCGCTGTCTGGAGATGAAATTTTCTGTATAAGCTATATGATGGCTTTAGATGATTATTTTCATGTTGATAAGGCCTTGCCATTAATGGAGAAAGCTTACGAAAAAAATAACACTAGTTTTACAATTGCAATAGTTAGAAGCATTATAAAGGGACAAGCTATTACCAGTGAGGATTGGGGAAGGATTTGGACTAATACAGCAAGTGTTTTAGATGATAAAACCCTTGCAAAAGATATGAGACAAGAAGCAATAGATATTATTGTAGAATATATGAAATTATATGAAAAGTATCCAGTAGGTACTACCATTACAACTAATAGAATGTGGGGAGCTGATAGATACGATACATCAGCAAAAATATGTGAAAAAGGTTGGACTCAAAGTGATTATGTAGTAATAGCTTCAGGAGAAGACTTTCCTGACTCCTTAGGCGCAGCACCATTAGCTAAAAAGTACAATGCACCAATATTGCTAAATACTCGAGACAGTTTATTACCACAGGTATCATCACAGATAGATAGGTTAAAAGCTAAATATGCCATACTGGTAGGTGGACAAGGATCACTGTCTTTAAAGGTAGAAGCTGCTATAAGAACTAAAGGATTAGATATTGTTAGATTATCTGGTCCAACTAGATATGATACATCTATAAGCATAGCAAATAGAGTAGGTAACAATGGTGAGATTATTATAACAACTGGAACTGATTTTAGCGATGGGTTAAGTGCAGCACCTATGGCTGCTAAAGCAGGAATACCAATTATACTAGTGCCAAAGGATACTGTACCAGATGCTGTTAAAAATTATTTGGCTAATAATAAAATAACTAAAACAATAGTATTAGGAGATACAGATGTAATTAGTGATAATGTAGCTAATCAATTCCCAGCAGTGGAAAGAATAACAGGTAAGAATAAATTTGAGAGAAATGTTAATATCATAAATAAATTTTCAAGTGATATTAGTTTCAGTAAAATTTGTGTAGCATCTGGAGATAACTTTCCAGACGCCTTATCTGGAACAGCATACTGTGCTTTGAATTCAGAACCAATAATCTTACTGTCTAACGAAGGAGTTCCGCCTGTAACAAGTTCATTTGTGGCATCTAAATCAGGAATTGTAACTGAGATAGATGTTTTAGGAGGAGATGCTTCTGTAGAAGATTCTATGGTAAGTAGTACGGTTTATCAGCTTACAAACAGTACAAAGAATTAAGACGGGAAATTTTATCAATGCAATGAAGAGGGCTACAGGAATCTAGGTGGCAAGCCTACTTAGATTCTTTTTTATATGGGTAGAGTGGTAATGCTGCTACTGAACTAACACATACAGCAATTCCTAGCACGATGTGATTTATATTGGTCATATCCTGTAATATTGGATTTCATAAAGTCAAGAAAAGTTAAAACAAACCATTGTAAAGTGTGGGGTGACTAATAAGATTAATAATTTACCAGCAATATATAAAAATAAAATGTATTTAAGGCCTTAAGAAATAAGGAGAGAAGGGACTTTTAAATTTCGTTTTCTTAGAAATGAAAAATAGCTGGTAAAATTTTAAGAACCTCTTTTATTTTCAACAGGGATGAGGGTATAATGAAAAAAGAAATGGCTATTTTACAGTGCTAAACCTTAACATGAGATGTATTTAATAAGTAAGATGTCTATTTGAATACAATGTTATTCATGCTAAACCTTAACATGAGATGTATTTAATATTTTACCTTTTTCCTATCCTACTACAAAACTCCCCTGGAGTTAAATAACCGCTTGAGGTGTGAATTCTTTCATTACTACAAAATATCCCAACATATTCAAGTACAGTTGCTATAGCTTTATATCGGGTTTTAAAGTTGTTTTTATAAAGCCATTGGCATTTAAGTTTGCTCCAGAATGATTTCATAGAAGCATTGTCTCAGTAGCTGCCTTCACATGATATGCTGTAGATAAAATTATACTCTTTAACAATATTAAAATCCTCTGTCTAAGTGCAAAATAATATTTAGTAAGCTTTTCAGCACTTTTATAAGCGTCATTTAGCGAAGCTATAACCGGACTTTCTGTTATTCTCTCACTCATTGAGAATTTAATAATTTTTTGTTCATATAAGTTCATAATTCCAGCTATATAGAATCAACCTTCGTCTGTACATAGCTAGGGCATGTCACTAACCATTTTTTCACTAGAGTTGCTTACAGTGAACTCTCCATTAAGGATATTTTTTACTACTGGAAGTTTATGATCAAAATTAGTAGTAGTTTTCTATATTCTCTTTCCTACCTCTAGTTTAAATTCTGAACTATATTGTTTGTTCTTTAATATCGTTTCCTTCAGTTTTAGTATGATATGAGGTTATTGTATCAATGAAAGTGAGGAAGGGTCATTTATGTGCAAGGTACATATTTTTGGATAAAAACCTAAAATTGTGTGCTTTTTACGGAGACAAGTAAATATTAAAAAATGACAGTGATTTAAAGGTATGCATTATGTTAACTTGCGTGTATAAATGTAGGCTTTTATAGTGAACCAATTTGTGAAACATAGTGAAATTATATGTCTAGAAAAGGATATTGAAGAAATGTTATTTACAAATTACTACAAAAAAGTTAATATAATGATTAGGAGGGGATTATATGAAGGTATATGAAATATCCCTTCTAGTATTCTTACTAGAAGAGATTAGCTCAGAGAATGTCTTTATAAAAATATCGGGTTTTATTGATAGTGGTATGTCAAAAGTACCAGAATTATTGGAGCTACATAATCAAAATATATATAAAAACTACTGTTTCAATTCATTCTATCCCATCGAGCAAGATAAGAAATACAAACAAGGAAAAACATACACAATTCAATTAAGAACTATAGATAAAAATTTAGCTGACTTTTTTTACACAAAACTAGTAAACCATTTCAATGATTCAATTAAAGGGTTAACAGCAAAAATTAGAATCGTGCCTAAAAAACATATAGAAAAAATATACTCCATTACTCCAGTTGTTTTAAAAAATGATGGAGGGTATTGGAAAGGAAAGCTTTCGTTGACGGATTTTGAAAGAAGACTTAAGGAAAATCTAATAAAGAAATATAATTTACTTATGAATACAAAGGTAAATGAGGAGTTCCAATTATACACTTCAATTGAATTTAAAAATCATAAACCTGTGGCTATTAATTATAAAGGTAAAAAAATACTAGGAGATAAAATATCAATACATATAAGTGATGAAAAGATATCTCAAGATATTGCATATATGTCCCTTGGAACCGGAGTTTTAGAAATGAATGCTAGGGGTGCAGGGTATGTAAATTATAAATGGCTGTAGGGAGGTGGTTTTGTGTTAAATCAAGCACTGGAAATATTTAAAAAGGAATATGACGAAAAAGGAGATTCTCTGATTTTAGATAGCTATATACCTGCTGATGGAACTTATGTAATTGTTAAACCTAAAGGTGGTAGCTTTGAAGTAGATGAGATCATAGATATAAAGCTAAATAAAGAAATAAAGGATATAGATAGAACAAATAAATATATTCCATTTATCTGTTTTGCTGATTATAATAGTAATATTTTAACTAATAATAAGCCAATTGATAATAAAATGATATCAAGTAACAACTATTTATCATTTTTTATTAAAAAAGATAACATAGCTAATAAGAAACTAAGCAATGAGATAATAGATAGATATTATGATTCATTAGAAGATTTACATAAAAAATATAGTGAAAAGACTGCTGAGATATATAGGACTGTTGAAAAGGAGATAGGTCTTATAGACAAGGAGAAACTTAATAAGATAAGAGCATGGATAAAAGAAAACATATTTAATTTTATATATAGTAAATCAGAAAAAAACTATCTAAAGGTGTTTTTTCTATATTCTTATGAGGAGTATGAAAAAGAAGTAAAGAGGTATCTAATACCAAAAGTTTATGCTAAAAATGATTATAATAACGTAATTAATGATACAATTTATGGATTGCCTAATGATAACATGGGTCTGAATTCTAAAAAACCTTATTTGGGAAATAATACGAGAAAGGAAACAGCTCCATATTTAATTAGTCAGAAGGAAGTATTATTGCAAAAAAAGTTTTTTGATTATTTACTAAATCAAAGTTTAGTTGGAAGAAACAATATTTATATGTTTGATGATAAGATTTTATCTTTAGAAAAAGAAGTTTTACCTAATAAAGAATTCAAAGGAATGTATTTTAGAATAAAAAAACATCAAGACAAGATAAAAACAGAAGCTGAAATATTAGATTTTGATATAATTTCTAATTATAGACCAGAACTTATTAAGACATTTGAATACAAAAACATATTGGAAATTGATTATGATAAATTAAATGGAGTATATGACACATATAAAACGCTAGAAAGTATGCAAAAAATTATTAATGAAATACTATTCAGCAAAAAATTAGTATCTAACTATTTTACAGCTACTAAAGAAATACATATTAATGATGAGGTACTGAAAAACAACCTTTTTACGGCTAGAACAGCATTATTTAATTGGTTTTATAAAGGTGTAGACAAAAATATCTGGCAGCTTTTAAATAAGGTGTCTTTAAGTTTGGTAAAGGGTTCTATAAAAAACGGAGATATGACTAAGGTAGCTGACCAGTTTAATTTAAGAATTTCCTTAATGGATCATTTTGGGGAGGAAGAGAAAATGGCTGATATTATATTTAATATAAAAGAAAATTTAAGAAAAAAAATAAATAACAAAGATGATAAAGTTTTTGTAAGTATAGAAGGAGATAGAGAGTATTATTTTGCTGTTGGGCAGTTAGTAAGTTTTTTTATATCAAAAAGTAAAGCTAAGAAAAAGCCACTTTCTTACATTAATCAGTTCATAAACGTTAACAAAGATAAGGTAATTAAATATAAACTAGAATTGTTATTTAAAAGATATAATTATAATATAGAAGGATTCAGATTTAATAATATTTATAAAATGATACTTGGGTACCAACCGGATGAAAAGGTTGATGAAGACATGATTATAGCAGGATACTTACATAGTAATTTATTATATGAAAAGGATGAGGAGGTTAAAAAATAATGAATAAAAGAGTTTATGGGATTTTAGGAATATCATCAATAATGGCAAACTGGAACGCTGATTTTACAGGTTATCCTAAAACTACTTCTAGTGGAGAAGTTTTTGGCAGCGATAAGGCCTTTAAGTATCCTATGAAAAAAATGTGGGACAATCAAGGAGAAAAGGTATTATATATAAAATCAATGAAGTTATCAGAAGGAAAGAAAGGAGAAGTAGAATTAATACCAAGATCACTTAAAGAGAGGTATGAGTATATCTTCAATGAAGAGGATTTAAAGAAAAATAAGGACAGTAAAAAAGTACTGACTAATTTGTTTTCAGCTATAGATGTAAAGAATTTTGGAGCTACTTTTGCAGAAGAAGGAAATAACATATCAATAACAGGAGCGGTACAGATTGGTCAAGGCTTTAATAAACATGAAGATTCTTATGCAGAAGAACAGCAAATATTATCTCCTTTTAGAGATGCATCAGATAAAGGAAATAAGAAAGAAGATCAGGAAGAAGCGAAGAGTTCTACATTAGGAACTAAAATTGTAAGTAACGAGGCACATTATTTTTACCCATTTACTGTTAACCCATTAGCTTATAAGGAATTTGCAGAATTAGGAGTTACAGAAGGCTATACAGAAGAGGACTATAGAAAATTTAAGGAAGCTTCAATATGTGCAGCGACATCCTTTGCAACAAATTCTAAGGTAGGCTGCGAAAATGAATTTGCACTATTTGTTGAAACTAAGAGTAATTTATATCTTCCTAATCTATGTCAATATGTGGAATTTGAAAAGAGGGAAGGGAAAAACACAATTAGTATAAACTGTGGAGAGCTGATAAATTCTTTAAGAGACAGAATTATATCTGTAGAAATATATTACAATCCATATACTACAGAAATTAATACAGATATAGAGGAGTGTAAGAAATACAATATATTTACGAAGCAAGAGGTGTAGTACATGGAGGTTATAAAATTTAACTTAGGAGGCAGGTTTGCTTTTTTCAAAAAGCCAGAGGTAAACAGTTATTTATATTTTACCTATGGAAATATTCACCGAGTAGCTCTTCTTGGAATCTTTGGGGCAGTATTAGGATATAAAGGTTATAATCAGATGGATTTTCTTAAGCGATATAATAAGGACTTTAAGGAAATTGGAGAAAAGGGAGAATATCAGTATCCTGAATTTTATTCTAAGTTAAAGCATCTAAAGATAGCAATAACACCTATGGAAGTGAATATAAATAAAAAGGTTCAAGTTTTTAATAATTCTGTTGGATACGCTTCGAAAGAGCAGGGAGGCAATTTAATAGTAAAAGAGCAGTGGCTTGAAAATCCAAGCTGGGATATTTATGTAGCAATCGAAGACGAAGAAGGAAAAAAGCTAGCTAAAGCCTTATTGGGAAGAAATTTTGTTTACATACCTTATTTGGGAAAGAATGATCATTTAGCAGATATAACTAAAGTAAACCTTATAAAAGATATTGGTGAAGCAAATGAGTTTAGTAATATTAATAGTTTATTCTTAAAAGATGATTTTCAATTTATTGAATATGATGAGTTTGATACTCTAGAGGATGATATAAATATCTTTAAATACGAAGAGAAATTACCTATGGGACTAGAGGAGCAAACTAATAAGTATGAATTTAAAACTTTAATATTCACAAATAATAACTTAAAGAAGGTTAATGAAGTTAGGGTTTATAGGGTTCAGAATAAAAATATAGTATTTATCTAGGAGGAGGGAGTTCCCTCCTCTAATCATATAGAAAGGAGGAAAATATGTACTTTGATAATGTTACAACACTTAAAATAGAAGAGTTAACTAATAGCAAGTACTCCATATATGCTCACATAAAAAATGAGTGCAATGAACCTTTAGAAGATCATATTGCTCTTTGTATAAAATACTTTTTTAGAATTATAAGATGTAAAGGATTATGTAGTATATTTGAAAAAGTGGAAGAAGAATTTTTTAGTGGATTTTCAAAAGAAGCATCAAATCTATTTAGAGAAATGCTATTAAATACTTTTGTATTGCATGATATAGGAAAGATAAATCCATACTTTCAAAAGGCCAGATTAGGGAATGATTTAAATATAAAAGAGGCTGAAAGCTATAGTAACTCTCATCACTCCATGTTGTCATCAGTTATTTATATGGATCACTATTTTTCTATAATAAAAGATTTTAAAAGAGAAGAAAGGGATTTATTACTGGATTTCATGACAATGAATGCCTATGTAATATCAAGGCACCATGGACAGTTAAATTCTTTTGAGGAATTTAAAGAAAAGTTCAAAGAAGATGGTGAGGGAGAAAAACTACTAGATAGTCAGAAAAGGTTACATGAATACACTTATGCAAGAAGAATTAGCCTAAAAGCGTCAACTATAATAAAGATATTTAACAGGATAAATAGCAATAAAAACAAAGATCTTTCAGTATATAGGTATATATATGAAAGATTTATGCTATCAATGCTTGTTGCTTGTGATTTCTATGCTACTTCAGAATTTACGGATGGAGTAGAGATAAAGGATATAGGTGTTATTAACAATATAGAGGAGTTTTATAATACCTACAAAGAAGGATACATATATAAACTTATAAGAAAGTATGAAAAAGAAAGTTATGGTAAACAGAAGGACTTTTCTAAGGTAACAGATATTAATATATTAAGGAATGAAATGTTTTTAGATACAGAGAAAAGTCTAGAGAACAACATAGATTCGGATATATTCTACTTAGAAGCACCTACAGGAAGTGGAAAGAGTAATGCAGCTACTAATTTAAGCTTTAAACTAATAGAAAAGGACAAAAGCAAAAATAAAATATTCTATGTTTATCCTTTTAACACTTTAGTAGAGCAGAATATAACCACATTAGAAAAAGTTTTTGAAAAGGAAGAGAGCATACTAAATAAAATAGCTGTAATAAATTCTATAGAACCAATAAAAGTAGATGAGAAAGCTTATAGAAATGAGGATGAAGATGGCCAAATAGAGTATTATAAAAAAGCTCTTCTTAACAGACAGTTTCTAAATTACCCCATGGTATTGACTACCCATGTGACACTCTTTAAATATTTCTTTGGGATATCAAAAGAGGATATTTTTCCACTGCATCAGCTAGCTAACAGCATCATTGTTCTAGATGAGGTGCAGAGCTATAAAAATTTAATCTGGGGAGAAATAATAACCTTTTTAACCTGTTATGCAAAACTTTTAAATATTAAATTTATAATTATGTCTGCTACATTGCCAGATTTAAATAAGCTGACTTTAAGCATGGGGAATACGGTAAGGCTTGTTGAAGATAGAGATAGATATTTTAAAAATCCTATATTTAAGAATAGAGTAGAGGTAGATTATTCCTTATTGGCCTCTGAAGAGGTATTTGAAGAGTTATATCATCATGTAAAAGAAAAAAGTTTAGCACATAAAAAAATATTGGTGGAGTTTATAAGTAAGAATAATGCCTATAAATTTTATAACAAACTAAAAGAAGATGGAGAAGTATTGTGCCAAGTTGAATTGATGACTGGTGATGATAACATTAGCGAAAGAGACAGGATATTAGAAAAAGTTAAGACAAGTGAGGAAATTATATTGGTAGCTACTCAAGTAGTAGAAGCTGGGGTAGATATTGACATGGATATTGGCTATAAGAACATTTCATTACTAGACAGTGAAGAACAATTTTTAGGAAGAATAAATAGATCCTGTAAAAAGTCAGGCTGTATAGTTTACTTTTTTAAGTTAGATGAAGCTACAACTATTTACAGAGAAGATATAAGAAACAATAAGGACATTACCTTAAATCATGAATTTACAAGAAAGGTATTGGTAGAAAAGGATTTTGACAGGTTCTATGACGTGGTTATAAAAAGGTTGAAGAATATAACTGGAGGGGTCAATAGGCTAAATATTGAGAATTTCTTTTATGATGAGGTTGGAAAGTTGAACTTTAGAGAAGTAGATAAAAGAATGCAGTTAATATCAGACGATAGAAAGGAAATATCTGTTTATCTAAGCAGCGATCTAGTGAAAAGTGATGGAGAAAAAATATATGGGGATGAAGTATGGGAAAAGTATAAAGAATTACTTTCAGATACTGATATGGACTATGCAGAAAAAAGAGTTAAGCTATCTAAGATAAGAGCGGATATGAATAATTTTATATATAAAATAAAATGGAATACAAATTTTCCGTACAATGATAGAATTGGAGAGCTCTATTACATTGAGGAGGGTAATAAATATTTTAAAGATGGTAAGCTTGACAAAGAAAAATTTGTTAGTGGAATAGGGGATTTTATAGAACTATGAAAGTAAATGGAACTTTAATAAATTATTATTTTCATTGTAAAAGGCAGTGTTATTTGCATGGTAATAGACTTAATCTTGAGGATAACAGTGAGAATGTAAAAATAGGGAAGGCGATTCATGAGGAAAAAAGCTCTAGGAGCAGCAATAGTGAAATTACTATAGATAACATAAAAATTGATAAGCTTACAAGTGAATACTTAGTAGAAATAAAAAAGTCAGATGCAGATGTGGAGGCTTGCAAATGGCAGCTAATATATTATTTAAAGGTATTAAGAGATAAAGGTATAGAGAGAAAAGGAAGGCTAGAGTTTGTTGAAAAGAATAAAGGAAATAATAAGATTTTATATTTTGAACTCAGTGATGAAATTTTAGAGCAATTAGATAGACACATTAGGGCTATTAAAATTTTACTGGAAGAACAAAGTATTCCAGAAGTATTAAACAAGCCTAAATGTAAAAAATGTGCCTATTACGAATATTGTTATATATAGGAGGTACAAATGGGGAGCACAAGATATATAGCCTCTATGGGAGAGTTAACTAGAAAGGACAACTCTTTATGTTTTAGAAAAGATGGAAAGAACATATATATTCCCATAGAAAATACAAAGGAGATATATTGTTTAAATGAAATTAGCATAAATACTAAGCTGTTGGATTTTATAGCAGCTAACAATATTGTTATGCACTTTTTTAATTATTATGAAGGATATAGTGGAAGTTTCTATCCTAAAAATCAGTATAACAGTGGAAAACTATTAATTAAACAAGCAGATGTTTTTAGTAACAGAAGGCTAGAGGTAGCAAAACCAATTGTAGCAGGTATAGGTGCTAACATAGGAGAGGTGCTTTATCATTATTACAAGCACAATAAAAAAGAGGTAAAGGAGACTATTGATTGGATAAAAGGAGACTTTAAAGTAAGGGTTGAACAAAGCAAAGGTATAAAAGAATTAATGGCAGTAGAAGGGGAGCTGTGGCAAAGGTTCTATAGTGAATTTAAAAATATATTACCAGAGGATTTTATAATGAATAAAAGGGTAAAAAGACCACCGGATAACCCAATTAATGCATTAATATCTTTTGGAAATACCTTATTGTATACTAAAACCATATCAGCTATATATAGAACTCATTTAGATCAAAGGATCAGTTTTTTGCATGAACCATCAGAAGGTAGGTTTTCTTTGAGTTTAGATATAAGTGAGGTATTCAAGCCTGTAATTGTCTATAAAACTATATTTGAACTGGTAAATAATAAGAAGCTGCAGGTAGCTAAACATTTTGATAAAAAGGTTAACTATTGCTTACTAAATGAAGAGGGAAGAAATATATTCATACAAGCCTTCGAAGAAAGACTAGAATCTGTATTTTTGCAGCCTAAGTTAAAAAGAAAGGTTAGTTATAGAACAGCAATAAAGCTTGATTGTTACAAGTTAATAAAGTTTATTTTAGAAGGTAAAGAATTTATTCCATTTAGTCTTAAGGAGAACATTTAATATGAGTAAGAACTTAAATTTTAATTATGCATTTCTTTTTTATGATGTGAAAGAAAAAAGAGTTCAAAGGGTATTTAAGGTTTGTAAAAAGTACTTATCTCATTTTCAGAAGTCTGTTTTTAGGGGAGAGATAACACCTTCAAAATTAATATCTCTTAGAAAAGACTTAAATAAAGTTATTGATAAAAATGAGGATTTTGTATGTATAATTAAGTTATTTAATGACAATGTTTTTGGGGAAGAAGTGTTAGGTGTAAGAGAGAATGCTACTGGCGAAGATTTAATTTTGTAATTTTACCAGCGATAAAAAATAAAAAAATTATATAAGCTATTGATATTACAAGCATTGAGCCTATTTTTTAAAGGGTGTATTAGGATTTTGAAATTTAGCTGGTAAAAGTTTCGGGAAACTATTTATTTTCAATAGGTTTAGGAATATAATTGGATTGAAAAGTGGCTGTTTTCAGTGGCTTAACCTTAACATGAGATGTATTTAAATGATATTAAAGAGCTGCGACAAGCTTAATAGACTTATGCTTAACCTTAACATGAGATGTATTTAAATCGTATTTGTTTTAGGCAAGTAGAAGAAAGTAGTTAGCTTAACCTTAACATGAGATGTATTTAAATGCTTATTGAGGTTTTATCACTTCCAGAGGAAACTAGGCTTAACCTTAACATGAGATGTATTTAAATGTTTTTAGCATATTTATCTTTTACGATAACCTCGTCGCTTAACCTTAACATGAGATGTATTTAAATCTAGAATTACTTGAAAGGATAGAAAGGGATTTTGAAAGCTTAACCTTAACATGAGATGTATTTAAATCAAACGAGTACACGATATGAGAATGTTATTGTAAACGCTTAACCTTAACATGAGATGTATTTAAATTTAAATATTTTCTATATTTCTTTGATTTTTCTTTCGCTTAACCTTAACATGAGATGTATTTAAATGATAAGAAGCTATGAATAGGAGGTAATACTATGCAGGCTTAACCTTAACATGAGATGTATTTAAATAGTGGGAATATTTACGTTACTTATGATACTGGAAAGCTTAACCTTAACATGAGATGTATTTAAATTAAAATCTTTTCTTTAACCAGTGAAGCTGTGATATAGCTTAACCTTAACATGAGATGTATTTAAATTTTATATATTTTCTTACATAAGCCATACTTAAAGGCGCTTAACCTTAACATGAGATGTATTTAAATATCCCTATTTTATGCCTTACAAAATGTACGCTTATCGCTTAACCTTAACATGAGATGTATTTAAATTTATTTTCCATTAACATTCTCTCTGCTGTATCTAGGCTTAACCTTAACATGAGATGTATTTAAATTCAAAAAACACTTTCATTGAGGACACTTCGTTAGGCTTAACCTTAACATGAGATGTATTTAAATCCGTTTAAGGTGGATAAAAGCCTTAGTATTTCTAAGGCTTAACCTTAACATGAGATGTATTTAAATTTTTATTTGGATTTTTCAAATCTGGTCTTTCATTAAGCTTAACCTTAACATGAGATGTATTTAAATCTATCTATAGTAATTGATGGCGTAGCACCTCTATTGCTTAACCTTAACATGAGATGTATTTAAATAAAACTATAAAACCATCATCTATCAAGTATTTATCGCTTAACCTTAACATGAGATGTATTTAAATTTAAGTTGCTTTTGTAACTCAAGTAAATCATTTTCGCTTAACCTTAACATGAGATGTATTTAAATCAAGTTCCCTCATCTCTTTTACAACCTTCTTGACTGCTTAACCTTAACATGAGATGTATTTAAATTAAACGCTCCAGTTATCAAGTAATGTTTTTAACACCGCTTAACCTTAACATGAGATGTATTTAAATAAGTAAGTCAAATAACCAAACATCAATAGCTATATGCTTAACCTTAACATGAGATGTATTTAAATACAATTTTCAGGTGGTAATATTCCATCTAGTTCTTTGCTTAACCTTAACATGAGATGTATTTAAATTAGCTTAACGAAATTGAAATTAGCATTATAGATAA
>NZ_JARUJP010000036.1:0-23493 GCF_033659955.1 Clostridium tanneri | reverse complement strand
CCGAATATCCATAGGTAACGGATTTTTTGTTTGTAAAAATATCTTCTAAAAATTCGAAAGCCGAGTCTTGGGGATCTGTAGTTATTACAAATTTTTTCCGGTTTTAACTAAAAGTATTTAGGGTATTATCTTTCTTTTTAACCCTTTGGTCAAATGCTTTCTTAAAATCGTGTAAATAGGTGTACACCACCGGCACAAATAATAGAGTCAACAATGTAGATGTTATCAATCCTCCAATAATTGCAAAGGCCATAGGTGCACGTTGTTCTGAGCCCGCACCGGATGCTATTGCTGTAGGAATCATACCAAAAATCATTGCCAAAGTAGTCATAATAATTGGTCTTAGACGTGTATGACCAGCATCAATTAGAGCTTCTTTTAGATTCATTCCTTTGCTGTAGTTTTGTTTTGCAAAATCAATAAGCAAAATTGCATTTTTAGTAACCAAGCCCATAAGCATGATAACACCTATAGCAGACATCATATCAAGTTCTTTATTACCAATAAGCAGTCCTAAAATTGCACCAATAATCGCTAGTGGTAACGAAAGCAAAATAGCTAATGGATCTATAAAACTTTCAAATTGAGCTGCAATTACAAGGAATATAAATAGAACTCCCATGAGGAGTGCTGTAGCCAATCCTCCCATACTTTCTGCCATTTGATCCTGACTTCCTCCAGCACTTAGCTTTATACCATTTGGTGTTGGAGCTTCACTTTTCAGCTTATTATTAAATGCCTTAGTAAAATCACTCTGTTCTACGTGGGCGTAGTTTGCTGTTAACTGGATTTCTCTTTCCTTATCATATCTATTAATGGTAGATGAAGATGTAGTGAAGACTTTTTTAGTTACTTGATCAATAGCAATCATTTTTCCGCTTGTACTAAGTACATATATTCCCTGTAAACTATCAAAGTTTTTCCTATCTCCTTCTTCAAGCTGCATACGAACATCGTATCTATCCTTTTCAGTTTCATACTGACTAACTACAGTTCCGTTAAACAAAGTATTTAATGTACTGGCAACTGTATTTGGGTTTACTCCTAAATCTTGAGCTTTATCACGATCCACCTCCAATTTAACTATTGGCTTTCCAGACTTATAAGTAAGTCCTACATCTACAGCTCCAGGAGTATTTTTCATTACTTTCTGAGCCTTCAAAGCATATTCCTGCAGCTTCGTAAAATCTGAACCTTGAATATGATATTGAACTAATTTACCTGATCCCATAGAACCGCCAGCGGAAGTAACTGATAGCTCGATTCCTGGGACATTCACTAAATCCTGACGGATTTTTGCTATAATTTCATCAATACCTTCTTTTCTATCTTTCTTATCTGAAAGTTTTACAGTAAGGTTAACTTTATCAGACTGAACTGTAGAATATATGTATTTTACATTCTTATTTTTCTTAACAATGGCTTCCATATCCTTACCGGCTTTTGAAGCACTATTTAAAGTAGAACTTGAATCTAGATTTGCTGATATTGCTATCTGTCCATTGTCAGTTGCAGCAATAAATCCTGTTTTCAATTGTGTAGCTAATAGTAAACTTACTATTAGTAATCCTATTGGTATCATTAAAGTTATAATTCTGTGTTCTAGTGACCATTTTAGTAATTCAGAATAAGACTTAGATATTTTATCAAAGGATTCATTAAACCATTCCAGGAATTTTCCTATTATAGGTATCTCCTTTTCTTTACTGCTTAAATGCTTTGAAGAAAGCATTGGTACTAAAGTAAAGGCTACAAACAGGGAAACTAAAACACTGGCAGCCACAGTCATTCCAAATTGTACAAGGAACTTTCCTATCATACCATTAATCATAGCAATAGGAACAAATACTGCTACTATAGCAAGAGTAGTAGCTATAACTGCAAGTCCTATTTCCGAAGTACCATCCTTTGCTGCTTGAATCGGACTTTTTCCCATGCGAAGGTGACGTACAATATTTTCGATAACAACTATAGCATCGTCAATAAGTAATCCCACAGCAAGGGATAAAGCCATTAAAGAAACTGTATTAAGTGTAAAATTCATAAACTTCATTATTGCAAAGGTAGTAATTATAGATACAGGGATAGCAATGGCACTAATTGCGGTGCTGGCAATATCCTTAAGAAATATGAAAACTACAATTACTGCAAGTATACATCCTTCTAGCATTGTGCGCTGAACATCTTTAACTGAATCTATTATAGAGGTGGAGTTATCAGCAACAAGTTCAATTCTAACTCCTGATGGCAAGCTCTTTTTAATAGTTTCAATTTCTTTTTTAACATCCTCAGCTACCTGTACTGTATTTGAGTTAGATTGCTTAACAACATCAATACCAATTGCTTCCTTACCATTATAGAAAGATAAGCTGCTCTTTTCCTTACTTCCATCTTCAACTGTTGCAATATCTTTAAGTGTAATTTCACTATTATTACGTTTTACAACTAGAACATTAAGAAAATCCTCAACCTTCTTTATAGACGAATCAGTTTTTAAACTTATTTGTGTGTCTCCACTAGAAACCTTACCACTAGATACATTAATGTTATCAGCACTTAAGCTATTGATAAGTTCTGAAACTGTAATATTAAAGGAATTCATTTTTTCTTTATCCAGCTTTATATGTATTTCTCGTTGTTGTTCACCAAAAGTGTTAACAGCTCCAACACCATTTATAGTTTGTAGTTTCTTTGCAATATTATCATCTACTATCTGTGATAACTCACTGTTAGACATTGTTCCAGTAACAGCAAAAGAAAAAATAGCTGATGCACTGGCATCAAATTTTGAAACTACAGGATCATCAATATCTCTTGGCAGACTATTACGGATATTAGATAGCTTATCTTTTACTTCCTGCATGGCCTCAGCTGAAGGCTTTTCTAGTTCAAAGGAAATAGTAGTACTTGAAACTCCTTCTGTTATAGTTGAGGTAACATGCTTCACTCCTGATATTTGCCCTACTGCATCCTCTACTTTTTTTGTTATCTTTGATTCAATTTGATCTGGGGCTGCTCCGCTTTGAATTATCCTAACAGATACCGTTGGCATGTCAATATCCGGAAGCTGATCCATAGGTAAACTTGTATAACTAACCACACCTAAGGCCAGTAAAGCAATAATTATTACGGTGATAAATACAGGCCTTTTTAAACTAACATCTGATAAAAACATAATTTAATTTCAACTCCTATTCTGCTGCTACTTTTACAGCATCACCATCTTGAAGTGTACCTACGTTAGTATAAATGATACTGTCTCCATCTTGTACTCCAGATTTTATTTCCACTGTATCTTCACTAATTTCTCCCACAGTTATATTTTGCTTTTTTGCTACTCCATTGTTGTTTACAAAGACATAATATTTTCCTTCGCTGCCTGCCAGTGCTTTTAAGGGAACCATTATTGCTTTTTTATTTTCATCAGTAGCAATTTTTATATTTCCAAATACACCAGGCTTAAGTTTTCCATCTTTGTTGTCAATTTGAATTCTACATTTAAATACTCGAGAAATAGGGTCTGCGGCTCCATCAATACTTTTGACAACACCATCATATTCCTCTGAATCTTTATCGCTGAGCTTAAACTTAGCCATTGCCCCTAATTTTACATAACTTAAGTCACTTTCTTTTACTTCAATAACAGCATTTATGAAAGATATATTCTGTACTTTTCCAAGAACTGTTCCTGGACTTAGATATTGTCCTACAGTAATGCTTTTTCCACTTATAATTCCACTAGTTGGAGCTGTAATAGTTGTATTTTGCAATGACTCTCTTAAAGTATTCAAATCTGTTTGTGATTTTTGTATATTAGCTCTTTGTGTTTCAGTGGAAAGACTTGAAGATTGTGAACTGGCCTTCGCTGATTCTAAATCAGCTTGTGCTAGTTTAAGACTAGATTCTGAAGCTTCAAATTCCACCTTTGAAACTGCTCCTTGGTCAAAAAGAGCTTTTGTTCTATAATAATTCCTCTGGGCAGTTTCCAAATTGGTCTGCTGCTTAGCAATCATTATTTGGGAAGAACTTGCTGAACTTTCTGCTGACCTTAATTGTGCTTCTGCTGCAGTAAGTTGTGCTTCACTGGATTTTATATTGTTTCTTATATCAGTATCATCTAGCTTTGCTAAAGCTTGGCCTGCAGATACTGTTCGTCCATTTTCAAAGGAAACCTCAATAACTTTTCCACCTATTTTGCTACTTATAGTTCCTTCTTCAGATGCCTCTAGTGAAGCATTAAAGGATGTACTATTTACCATTGTATCTGTGCTTGCCTTAACTACCTTTACAGAAGTCTTATTAATATTGGTTGTCATAGTTGAAGCGCTTTTCTTCGTTCCACCTAAAACAATACCTTTGAAAGCAAATGCTGCACAGGCAGTAACGAGTATAATCATCATACAAAGTGATTTCTTTCCTTTTAACATTTTTGAACCTCCTTATTTAATAGCAATCCTAATTATGTCTGCTCAGAATTTCTATAACAGTAAATAATTTATTTAGTGCATCTTTACTTATATTCAACTTTATTATATAGAAAATATCTTTAAAATTTATTGCTTAAATATTACATAATTCTTACATATGTTTGTTCTCTTCCTGAACTGGAATATAAAAATATAATAAAAAAATGGACATAATAGTTTAACCTGCATCAGTGTTAAACTATTATGTCCATTTTTGATTTAACTAATATTCTATTTACCCTCACTGCATATTACATCTCTATTATTTAAAGTATATACTATAGGGATAACTGTAAGAAGGCTTATTCCTAATAAAATAAGAGGCAGCCGCAAATATAACATAGGATATGAAGTCTGAAGTATTCCTTTTATTGAGTGCATTATGGTGGAAAAAATAATCATTAGAAGAAAAGATCTTTTTACTATGGCAAAAAAAGAATATATCACCGTAAACAAAGTACTTATTATTATGCCTATTAAGGTAATGTTAACTCCCTTAATAATAACCGACAGATTAATGCTGTCTTTTATAAAAGGTTTTATGCTATTTAATGCTAGCAGTACTCCTATAGAGGAGATTGTATTAATAATAACTATAAAATAACAATATGAAAATACCACTACCATCTTTGCAATATATATTTTAGTTCTGCTAATTGGATAGCTAAACATTACATTTATAGTTTTATCCTTATACTCAGTAATAAATAATTCTGATAAAAGTACACATAAGAATATGTTAGTAACAAAATTTATACTATGGGAATTAAATTGTATAACTTGCACCCAGTTATCTATTCTTTTACTTCTTACAGCAGGAATCAAAAGCATTGAAACTGCCAAGCAGGTAATAATAATAGCTAAACGCTTATCTCGCCTCTTCAATTTAAGAAACTCTATTTTTATAAGACTAACCATTTGATTTTCTCCTAATAAGTGAAATAAAATGTTCTTCCAATGTATCCCTTTTGATATTAATAGATTTAACTTCTACATTATTTTTACATAAGAATACATTTATTTTTCCACTATCATTTAATCTTTCATAAATTTTAATTTTGTTCAATCCAGATACGAGAAAGTTATTTATATTCATCTTCTCTGAAAGTAAAAAAGAAGCTTTATTTACATTATCAACTATAAGTTCTATGGAATGTCTGCTTTTTTCTCTAATACTTTCATAGTCTAGCTCTTCAAGGAGAATACCTTTATGAATTACACCTATAGTATCTGCAATTTGTTCTATTTCACTTAATATATGACTTGATATTAAAATTGTGGTTCCATATTTTTTAGAAAGCATATCTAATAAATTTCTAATGTCTCTTATACCTAATGGATCCAGACTATTGACAGGTTCATCTAATATTAACAGATCAGGTTTTGTTAATATTGCTCTTGCAATACCAAGCTTCTGTTTGGTACCAAGAGAAAGTTCACTGACTAACTTTCCTTCAAAATCCTTAAGCTGTACCATTTCTATTGCATCATCAATGCAATTTTTTTCTTCATATCCCATGAAAGTTTTATGAATCTCTAAGTTTTCTTTAGCTGTAAGATTTTCATAAAAGGCAGGATATTCTACTACACTACCAACTTTCTTTAAAAATTCTTTACTGCTATTTGTTATAGGCTCATTAAATAATTCTATAACTCCAGAAGTAGGTTTAAGTAAATTTAGGATAAGCTTTAAGGTAGTGGTTTTTCCTGAACCATTTTGTCCAAGCAGCCCATAGATTTCTCCTTTTCTAATGTTTATATTTAAATTATTAATTATTACAGTATCCTTTATTTTCTTACATAAGTTAAAAGTCCTCACTGCATATTCCACTTTTTCACCCACATCATATAATATTTAAAATCAGCTATTAACTTATAAGTTCCTATTGTTTTTTTAAATAGAACTTAAATACAGTTCTCTCATAAGGAACACTCTTCAAATATATTTCTCCATTCATTTTGTTTATCAATGTTTGAACAATTGTAAGCCCTAACCCACTTCCCTGATAATCCTTGTTTCTCGATTCATCTAACGTATACAACCTCTCAAAGACCTTATTTTTCTCTGATTCTGATATGCCTTTGCCCTTATCCCACTGCTCTATCCATACTAGATCATTTTCTTCATAAAGTTTTATTCCTATTACCTTACCATCAGATCCATATTTTATTGAATTAGTTATAAGATTGTTTAAGACTCTTGTAATAGCTTCTTCGTTTCCTAAAGCCCATATATCCTTTTCCGGAATATCAATTTCTACATTAATTTTATTTGTCTCAAGAGTTTCATAAAAACTCAATATACTCTTTTTCGCAATTTCTGAAATATTTAACTTTACTATATTGATAACTTCATCCCCAGATTCCAATTTGGAAAGAGAAAAAAATTCATTCATAAGGGTTATAGTTTCATACATCTTTTTTTCTAGTTTTGTCAAATATTCTTTCTTTTCTTTTTCAGTTAGCAGAGAATTATAGTTAAGCTGGTCAATATATCCAAGCATAACTGTCATAGGTGTTCTTAAATCGTGAGATATATTAGAAATCATCTTTTTCATAGCTTCTTTTGACTCAGTTTCACTGACCTTTAATGTATAAAATCTTGAGATAAAACTATTAATTTCTAAGCACAAGCTTTTTATAATCTTGTCGCCTGTTACTAGTCTAATCCTGTCATTTACACTTTCAAAGGAAACTTTACTTAAGGAACTTATTATGAAAGATATGTCTTTGTTTTTCATATGTATTTTAGTTAAAAAAAGTATAATAGGTACAATAATTACAATAGCTATCAAAAAATTAATCATGCTATGTATCTCCTAATCTATAACCAATTCCCCAAACAGTTTTTATATACTTTGGATTGGAAGGATCTTCTTCAATTTTTTCTCTCAATCTTCTTATCTGGACTGTAACAGTGTTATCATCATTGATAAAATCACCTTTCCAAACACTGGCAAATATTTGTGCTTTGGTAAATACCTTTTTAGGGTTTTCAAAAAATAACTTTAATAATTCGAATTCCTTTGCAGTCAAATCTATATGATCTTCACCTTTTAGGATTTGATAGTTATCAAAGTTAAGTGTAAAGGGTCCTCTTGAAATTGATTTAGTACTATTTTCCTCTTTAATATAATAACCTATCCTTCTAAAGATTGCAGATATCCTTGCTGTTAGCTCAAGTACCGAAAATGGCTTGGCTATATAATCATCAGCACCTAATTCTAATCCTAAAATTTTATCAACTTCAGAATCCTTTGCAGAAACAATAAGTACAGGTACAGAACTAGACTCCCTTATTCTCTTTAATATTTCCTTTCCACTGACCTTAGGCAGCATTAAATCTAATAGGATTAAATCAAAAGTATTATTATAAAAAGCCTGTAAGGCCTTTTCACCATCATTGACTGCTACTATATCAAATCCTTCACCTTTGAGATGCCTACTTACAAGTTCAGAAATCTCCAAATCATCTTCTATTAGTAATAATTTATAAATAATTCGCCACCTCCTAATATTATATCTGCAACAGCTACAAAATTTCCCCTACCAAACCTTTAATAAGGTTATTTTAGTTCTAAGATTTAATAAAGTCAACATATGCCTCATCTTACACCGATACCATTTTTATTTTACCCATTCTATTTTCATCTCTTTCCCTACTAATTCATAACCTTCATCAAAATCTGGAGTTACAACTTCATAGTCTTTTAATCTGTTAAAATCTATTTTCCCTGTCTCTCTAGTTTCATCCTTATCTATCCTTAATACATAGTCATTATCCTTTACTCTTTCTAGCATCCCACTACCATAATAGGATTTTCTGTTGTTTCTATCTTTAGTTTTATCATATATATTAATTTGGCTATCAAAAATACTTAAATATTTACCCTGCTCAATTGTCAAATAAATATATGCATTTTCCTCTTTTTCTTCTATTTTATTTATAATTATCTTTCCAAACTTTTCTGTATTTATTACTGCTGGAAGCTTATCTAATGTTCCATGAGATACTTGTCCATTTATTATTTCTTTTGGTATTATCCCGGCATTTACATCTTCCTCATTCATGTTTTGATACAGTTCATAAATTAATGGGACAGTTCTTTTTACTGGTGTTATTACTATAAACTTAGGTATTTCCTCACCTGCAGTATTAAATCTTTCCTCCCCTTTTGATTTTATTTGGTTTGTAGATGAGCCTCCCCCCACCTTTTGCAGACCTCTTCCCTTATCGTCTGAGATAACAAAGTTGTAGTTTTTTTCAAATAGTGTATCTTCTCTCTCATTATCATTATTAAATGTGAAGTTCCACTTTTCAAAAACTATTCTGGATTTTATTGGACTTATCTGTAAGTCTGTTATTTTTAGCTTACCATATCCAAAATCAACATTTTTATTCACTTTTACAGCTTTTATTTTATCCTTCATACTATCAACGTTTATCTTAAAGTTAAGCTGCCAATTGCCTTCAATACCTGCTAATTTATTAATTTTTTCTTCAAAACCAATTTCATTTATGGGTTTTCTAAAGCTTTCAATTCCCAACCTTTCCTTTACTATATATGTGTTATCATCCACTTTTTCATAGCCCATATCCTCCCACTCATTTACTTCACTTCCAATGACTTTTATTTCCCTTCCGTTATATCTTACTGGCACTATAGCAGAACCGTAAATTTTATCTTCATCTATTTTTAATGCTTTATCACTCTTAACAATATACGCAATATAAATATCACTTCCATCATATACAACTTCCTTAATTCTCAGCTCTATTCCTTTATCTTTGCATTTTGCTTCCATAGGTGTAGCATATTTAGATAACTTTTCATCCTTAAATAAGGATGTCTTACTGACTAAAGTCTTTACACCTGGTATTTCATAGGCTAAAGCAGGATTGTTATATAAGGTTCCACCTACTGCACCAATTGTCAATATTAATGCTGCCGCTGCTGCATATCCCTTTATTTTTCTTTTATCCTTGTTTCTCTTTATAATTTTATAAGTATCTTCTATTTTATTATCAACTACAGCTGGTATATCCATATCCTTACACTTTTTTAAAAGCTCTATTATTTCCTTATTACTTAACATTTCCTGCATAGCTTGTCCTCCTATCTGTAAATAATTCATTCAGTATCCTGCGTGCTCTATGAAGTCTTGATTTTACAGTTCCTTCTGGTATATTAGTCAGCTTAGCTATATCCTTTACTGAAATATCTTCAATATAATAAAGCTGAACTATCAATCTTAAGCTTCCATCTAAGCTATTAAAAATTTCTCTAAGCTCAATTTGCTCAAACTCCTCACACTTTGAGCTTTGCAAGACTACTTCATCTATACTCACAACTTTTTTACTACTTTTAATAAAATCCTTGCAATTGTTTATAAGGATTCTCATAAGCCAAGCTTTAAATCCACCGTAGTCCTTTAAATTTTTTATATTTTTATAGCTTTTTAATATGGTCTCCTGTATTAGGTCTGCTATGTCTTCATCATTGTCAATCATGGACTTAGCAACGCTATACATGAGCTTTTTATGCATTTCTATAAGTTTAATAAAGGCTTCTTCATTATCTTTTTGTGCTCTTTTAACTAAAAACTCTAGCTCCACCCTGATGCCCCCTTCCAAACTTTACTGACAGCATGCTATCTGCAATTAATTACATATACTAAGACGGTAAATTTGTTTATCAGGTTCAAACTAAATAAAAAATTATCTTTAAAAAAGGAAAGTGATGCCATGAGCAGAATTTTAAAAGGCTTCCCAAAGTCCGTTACCTAAGTCTGCTGCAAGGTTTTTTAATCTATCAAGATCTATAATTTTAAAGTAAGTGTTTTTCTTTTCAAGAATTTCACTTTTGCAAAGCATTTTTAATGTCCTTAAAAGATGTCTGTAGCTTGTGCCTAGTAAGTTTGCTAGTTCAGTTAAATTTTCACTGAATATCATAGCTCTTGCTTCATTTATATAAGTACTTGTTGCTGTGGCCAAAATATAGCTAGCTAACCTATTTTCTAAGGGGTAAAGTAAATTAATGGAGCTACTTTTAGATAACCTGATCAGTTTTTCACTTAAGGACCTGCACATAAATTGCATGAACTTAGTATCATCTAGTAAATATTCTCTAACTCTTTCAAGAGAAATTGCTATGCAGTAACTATCCTCTATAACCTGGAAATTTGAATTTGCCGGTTCTAATTTCATAAATTCTACATCCCCAATTATACTACCTGAATTATAAAAACATATTAATATTGTTTTACCATTGCTTAGTGATGAGTAAACTTTTGCTTTTCCTTCTACTAGAAAAAAAAGATGTCTTAAACTTTCTCCTTCTCTACAAACATGATCACCTTTACTAAATAGAAAAAGCTCAGTATAAGGTTTTATATCTTTACTGAAAAATTCATTTATATTGTATTTTTCAATGTATTGATTTATAAGTTTTGAATCATTAATTCTTTTCATTTTATGTCTTTACGCCTCCCAAAAAAATTCAAAAGAAAATTTCTTTAATCATTGTGACATATGTCATCATTACTTTCAATAATTCCATGATAAATTAATTTTATAATTTAAAGGAGGCATTAATATGAATAATATGTATGATAAGGTTGTAGAATCTGCAAAATATATAGGAGATAAGATTGGTAACTTTAATCCCAAGATTGCAGTTATTCTTGGTTCAGGATTAGGTAACTTAGTGGATGTATTAGAGGATAAAGAATATATAAATTATGAAGAAATCCCCAACTTTCCTCAGTCTACAGTAGAAGGTCATGAGGGAAGGTTAGTATTAGGAAAATTAAAAGGAATAGATGTACTAGCTATGCAGGGAAGATTTCATTACTATGAAGGGTATACAATGAAAGAGGTTACTTACCCAGTATATGTAATGCAACAGTTGGGAATAGAAAAACTAATCGTAACTAATGCTTGCGGTGGTATAAATACTGATTTTAATCCTGGTACATTAATGCTTATAAAGGATTTTATAAATTTATTTGGAGATAACCCACTGATTGGAGTTAATGATAAAAGATTTGGTACAAGATTTCCTGATATGTCTGAGCCTTATAAACTAGAGTTAATAGACAAAGCAAAATTACTAGCTGATGAAATTGGAATTGACTATAAAGAGGGAGTTTATGCTGGTTGTACAGGACCTTACTATGAAACTGCTGCAGAAATAGTAGCAATAGGCGGACAAGGAGCTGATGCTGTTGGAATGTCAACTATTCCAGAAACAATAGTTGCTAACTATTTAGGAATAGATGTCCTTGGAATAGCTTGTATTACTAACATGGCAACAGGAATACAAAAGCATAAGCATTCACACGAAAAAGTTGTTGAAATAGCTAAAAAAGCTTCAGCGGATTTATGTACTTGGGTAGCTAAGATAATAGAAAATATTTAAGTGACATTAGTAGGATACAACAAGAATGTTGTATCTTACCAAATATATTATAAATAAGCTTTAAAGTATAAGTTTCATTAAATTATCTGTCTATTCGGTTAGCAATACTTTTGAAATTTCCTCAAATCTTTCATCAGATATGCCAAGTTTTTTCTTAAACCTTTCATCATCCATTCTTGCGATAATTATCTTGTCAGGAGATATTTCTTTAATAACATTTTTTAATCTCTGAATTGATTCTTCATCATCGTTATAGCCCTTAATAATTGTTATTTCAAATATAAACTTACCTTTGTACTGTTTATTAAAGGAAACCATGTTTGAAATGTATTCTTCTAAAGTATACCCTTCAATGGGTCTTTGGATTTTTTGAAAATCTTCTTCAGTTATTATTTTTATCTCTCCAATAACTTCATCGCACATGTTAGCTATTTTTATATACTGGTCTTTACCTAGCAAATATCCATTAGAAAGCAATCTTACAGGCAGTCCTTTACCTTTGATTAATTTTATGACATCGATAACTTTATCATTAACAAAGGCTTCACCTTTTGAGTTAACAAAGATTAATTCTGCTTTAGTATTTTCTATCATGCTTTCCAGTTCTTTTAATGAGCTATCCATTTCATCAAATGACTTTTGGATATCTACTTTATTTTCTGATCTTCCAATAGGGCAAAATATACAGTCAAAGTTGCAATACTTTTCAGGAAGTATGTTAACTTCAAGTACCCTTCTTTCATCTTCAATATAAATATCTTTATAACTGAAACCACCCATCATCTTTTCCTCCCAAATTACTTTATTGATACTTCTTTATTGTTAATATCAAGAATTGAAATCTTGCAGGTTCCACCTAAATTATCCTGTACTGTTTTTGCTAAATCTTTTAAAGCATTTTCAAACTCTGCTGTCCTTCTTTCATCAATTAATTCAATGCACAGAAAAGCATTCTTCGTATTTTCAGTTAGCATTGTCCTCACTGATTCACGCCAATTCCAGCATCTACAAATTGCTCCCTGGTTATCCTTATATACTATTTCACCTTCATATGGTGGTTCACTTTTATCCGTTCCTAGTGTAACAAAATTTTCATCTCCAATTGCCTTAGTCAATCTTATATCACCAACAAAGGTATCTATATCCTCACCACCACAAGGCAATGCATATTTTAACGAAATACAATTGTAAATATCCACCAAAGGATTGATAGTCCCTAAGTGATTTCCATTATGCACTCTCTTTAATAATGCCTCAATAGATGACCTGGCACCCTTCTTTGTTTTAAACTTTTGAAATGCTTCTCTCCATACTTTTATTACCTCATTACTGCTAAACTCTGGGTTTTGCAAATATTTTAAAGCTTCCTTTTCTGCCTCTAAAAGGGTTGCTTTATATTTTTCTTCGTCCTTTATACAATTATCTATCCCATTACAAATAACAATACCAATTCTTGCATTAGGAAACAGACTCCAAAAATCATCTTCAACTATAAAATATTTCATTATTACGCCTCCTAGTATAATTTGATTATTAACATTTATAAACCAGTTTGTACAACTGATATTTAAAATTTTATTAATTTTTTCTGTAAATATTGGCCTTAAATAGCTTGTCTTAAAAAGTATATATCTAGGCTATAGTTTAGCATTTCCTTTTTTAGAATAAATTATTAGAAATTATTTTTCAATATTCACTTGTTATTACACAGTCTGTCTTATCCTACTGGACTTGCATAACTATTATCTTTTTAAAACAAGTATTAAGCCAATTATGCATACTATTAGGTATCATTCTAAAATAAGTAAAAACAAAAAAGCCAAAGGAAATAATCTTAAAATATCTCCCAGGCTTTTATCCCTCCGTGAACACAGTTACCTGTGCGTTTTCTCTTGGACCAGCCAGTTATAAACTGCGGAACCCTAGAAAACTAAACTATATAAACTTTTTTCAATTTGTAAGTTGCAATTTATAAATTTAATTTAGCATAGTAGTAAATCTAAGTCAACTTTTTTCTTCGGAAAATCTTACTGCTGAGAATTAATGAGTAAAGATGAAATTTATTCACTTGTAAGTTGAATATAATGAACCTATATGAATAAGCTTTGACATAGATTTTCTAATTTAATGTTATAGCCACATGAGCATATTATTTCTTCATATTAGTGCACATATTTTAATCCCTTATCATAAAATGATAGAGAGTCTTTGAAAGGAAAGAATCATATGTATAAGACAAATCCTAACTACTTTAACACTCCAATATACAGTTTAGCACCTTGTGCTAGCTGTAGAATGTGCTCATGCCTAAACTGTGTTAAAGCACCAATGTATGACTGGAACTTCTCAAGACAATTCTCTAATTATGCAGATGATGAGGATAAAAAGCTAACAGATTTTATCTCTACATTAGAAGAAAGAGGGTTTATTGTTCAGGAAGGAAAACTGGAGTATTTAGACATACTGAAGCTAGTTAGTGAAGGAAAATTTGACAATGCCTTTGCCAACAATGCAGGTGCTCCTTATGCAACCTATTTTCTTCCACCGGCGCCAAACCAAGATCCATCTCCCGGTCAAAAACCTCCAAAAGGATATAATCCTCAGGATCCTAATAATTATCCAGCTAATATAGAATACGCAGCACCTGGAATGGACTATAAGCTGCGTGCTGACGAAGCTATTGTATTAATCGGAAAGACACCTCCACCGGCATATAACTTTAGTTACAGAAGTTACCTTGGATTTGTAGAAAACAAACCGTCAAAAGATTACAGTGATAACATTACGGTAGGCAATGACTATACTGGTTTTTATCACGCTATCACTGCCAGCTTGGGTGATCAAATCAATAATCGTCGTATCTGGACTGATAGTACACCTTATGGGTCCCCTGGAAATCCTTTTAACAGTTCCACCATCATCATTACAACTGCAGACAGAGGCATTAATGCGCAAATGCGTGATGCTCTAGTTGCTTCAGGATTTAGTCCAGGTATCATGAACGATGACAACATCCCTATGGCAATGGTTAACATGGGGCTTGAAAAAGGAAAAGATACTTTCTCCTTTATAATGAGGGCTGCAATTTGGCTAGATTATGATGTTGGCTGGGATTATATCAATAACCTCGAAAATTATGTGAAGGTATTACGTATTACTCCTAAAACTGCTTATCCCGCTCTAAATCCTTGGCCGATACCGGCCCTTAAAAAGCATGAAACCGGCACTACTGAATTCCAGGTGGTTCCTTATGCAAGAAATGAACTGAATTACCTGCGAAATGAGATAATTAAGAAGTACCAAAATGAAGAATATGAACCTGTGGATCTGAATTCAAAACTCTGGATACTTGATGGTTATGAGGGAATATTACAGGATGTTAATGTGTATTATGATAACAGAGACGGCCTCTATATAAGGACAGATAAATTCCAATTAGAAACTGATGAGGATTTTGTGATAATATATGGAGTTGATCACGCACAAACGGTCTTTGCAACATTTTTTAACATAAGCTTTTACGGCGAAGAATTATGGAATGGTGTTGTGGGAGCCAATATTACAGATGAGTTAAAGTACCCCGCAACCGAGTATTTTCCTAAAGATTATAAAAACTCAAAGTACTATTATGCAGTAAAGATGGCAAGGAAAATTGAAGAAGGTAATGAAGTTATAATACCATATAGTACAGGTAATCCTAAAGGCTCAGCATATGGTGTTGATAACAATGAGGATGCTTATTTAGGCTTCAGGATTTATGCAAATCCAGAAACAAATGTCGCCCCAGCTATCTTTGATACTATCTGGAGTCGGGCAATCTTGTTTAGAAAAAAGAAAAAACAATAAATATTCAGTGAAATATAGTTTGGCATAGAAAACAGCACTAAAGCAAGTGCTGTTTTCTTGTGCCTCAGGCAACATCTTTCCCTTTTACTTTGTTTTATCCCTAACCTTTTTCATGGCCTTGTTAACTTCTTGATCAACAGATTCTTGATAGATGTCAGCATAGGTTTTTGAATCTTTGATTAGATCGTCACAGAAAGCCGCTACATCACTGCCCGTTACTTCCAGCACGGCTTTCCCAAGAGCCGCGCCCTCTTCAAAAAGATCAATAATCCCGGAGAGCAAATCCGTCCCATCGGTTAGCTCAACAGGGCCGACCTTAAAGAGATATTTTTGAATCTCTTTATAAACAATCTGATAATCCTGCGGAAGCCCTTTCACACGAGCCACGTGCGCTCGCCACTTTTTTTTGCCTTCGATGATATCTTGTATGCTCATTTTATCCTCCTATTTACCTAATTTTTTTGCGATATTATTGTTGAGTTGCTGGCGCCACTTATCGCGATAAGACTTTGCTCCTTCTTCGCCAGCTAGTGCTAAGCAGAAGCCTTTGATATCGTCACCTAAAACCTCTTGAACACTTTGACCGTCCGCCGCCGTTTCTTCGAGCAGGCTAAGCACACCGTCAAGAATTGGCATGAGGTTGCGACCGGTGAAATCTGAATGCGACCAAAGATTAGAATTAATTTTTTCCCATGCATCTTGGTAATCAGCGGGCAGCTTTTTGGCGCGAGCTTCAAAAGTCTTCATTTCTTTAGTCATGTCATTGCCTGTGATTTTTTCCCAAAAACTCATTGTGTTTCCTCCTTTAACTCATTAATTTTTGATGACAGGAACTCCCATTTTTCCCAGAACCTCTGTAATTCCTTGCGCCCTGCGTCATTGAGCGTGAAAAACTTTCGCGGCGGTCCCATATCTGATGGCTTTTTCGTAATTTCTACTAGTTTATTTTTCTCAAGCCGCACCAAAATGGTATAAACTGTCCCATCCACAACGTCTGAAAATCCGAGGGCGTTCAGTCTCCGGGTGATCTCGTAACCGTAAGTTTCCTTCTGGCTTATGATTTCAAGAACACAGCCTTCCAGCACGCCTTTGAGCATTTCCGTAAGGTTCTCCAATGTAACTCCTCCTTGCTATTCTGTATAACTGGTATTCAGTATTACTTACTACGGCTATATAGTAACACATAGTAGTCATATCGTCAATATGATATATATGCATTTATTTTATTTAGGACTTTATATCTAAATCTATCAATTTCTATTTAATCTTCCTCTATAATATGTCCTCATAACTGTAACTACAACTCCAATTAAAAAAACTACTGTGAAAAATAACATAGCAGCTGGCCAAAGCCCAAAAGCATCTTTGATTGTAGCACTATTATTTTGTAAGTTTGGGACAATAAAAAACAACCAACCTATAAACAATACCGGAATAACTTGGGGCATTAGACGAAGATAATATCTCCAAGTGGGATGTTGTTTGCGTCTGTTCGACCACTCACTACTCCGCAAAATACCTTTAGTACCTAATATCAAGTATATTAGTGTAATGAAACCAAGTGATAAATCTATTATCTTAGGTGTAGGGGCTTTAGCATCGGGTATTTGTCCTTCAGTTAATTGGATAATTCCTGAACTAATTTCATATGAGTGTTCTAAAGTAGTTGTAAAGCTATTAAGCATCACAGCTACAGCATATCCACTGGAAGGTACAATATCTTGTTGTGCTTGAATAGTAGATAATGCCCCACTATGAGAAATAAGTGCTGGTTTAATATTTGGAGAACTTAAAGACCAACCAAGTCCATACTTGGGACTTCCAGGTTGAGGAGAATAGGATTCTTCTAGCAATGATTTTGATAGTAACCTTTCTCCATTCATATTTTTCCCCTCATTAGTGTGCATGGAAAGCCATTTCCCCATGTCAGCGGCTGTTGAAATTACTCCTCCAGAACCAGCAAACATTTGCTCAAGTTCCGACCAGGGAAGTGCAGTACCGTATGCTGTTATATATCCTTGAGATAACCCTTTTACAGGATCACCAGAGTTGATAGCTGATAGTGTATCGTCCATTCCCAGTGGATAAAATATCTTTTGCTTAAGATACTGAGGAAACTCCATACCGCTTATTACTTCTACTAATCGAGCAAGTACCCAATAATTAGCATTGCTGTACAAATATTTATCTCCAGGCTGCCAATTAAGTTTCCAGTCATGTAGACGGTGAATACCTGCTTTTAAGGTGCTGGCTGGTGGCACAATCGTCGGATCTGGAATCCCTGATGTATGACTTAACAAATGCCTTACTGTAACCTTTTGTAATCTAGGATCATCCATTGTAAGTTCTGGCAAATACTTAACAACTGGATTATCTAGGTTAACTTTTCCTTCATCAACTAATTGCAAAACTGAAAATGCAGTGAAGGATTTGGAAACGGAACCTATTCTCATTAATGTCTTTTCTGTTAAGGCTTTACCTTCAGAATCATAACCATATCCTTTTTCATATATTACTTTACCATCTTTTACGATTACAATTGAAGCACCAGGTAGTCCGTTACGTTTTAAATAGTTGGTGACAAACTCATCAATAGCTTCTTTTTTTATAATAGTATCAGCATTAACTGATAAAGGATAAAAAATCAATGGAGTTAAAAATATTATTAGCATTAAGATAATATATAACCTTTTTCTCATTTTAATCTCTCCTATCTATTGTCTGTATCTTTACCTGAAGGGGTCTTCCTGTTATAAAAGCCTAACAAACCTGCAATTTTATCTTATCACTATTGTTTACCATGTAAGCTCTAAATAGCCCTGTTTTTTTCTTACCTTTATTCACATATTGTACTAAGTTTCCTTGTCCTCACTTGGTTAACTGATATATTCATTATGAAATATATGATTAAAGAAGCAATAAAGAAAGTCTTAAGAAAATCTTAAGTTACTGGTATGACCTACTAAATGAAAATTCCTTCAAACCACCAGTCTGAAGGAATTTAAAACACACTTTGATTTTAATTTCACGTAAAATATTCCCCCTTTGCTTAAAGGAGGAATACTTTCACATTAATCCTATTTTTATTTCTTGCGAACAGGAATCCAAACTTCACTGTAAGCGTAATCTTTTTTATCTTTATCCATTTTAGTAAAAGAAAAAGATGGGGCATTGATTACCTCGTAATCGGAAGAAGGAAACCATTCTGAATATGTTTTCGCCATTGTTTCCTGTAAGGTAGAAGGAAATGGCCCTTCATTAGGAAATATAGCCCAAGTACAAGCATCCACTGGCACTTTTTCTAATAGATCACTTACTTGATTTTCAGTGGTTAAAATTCCTATCAGATGAGTTAAGTATCCTTCCTCTTTTAGGAAATTAGCGTCAGCCTCATAAGAAGCACTGACAACCTCATAAGGTTCCATATTTTGAAGAGAATGCATTTCTTCTTTTTGTTCCTCCGTTATGCTTTGTGCAAGCTTTACAATCTCGTTATTAACACCTTCAAATTGCATAGGAACACGCCTACTTACACCGACTAAATTAAACGCTGGTTTGTCTTCAATTCTAAATTCCATAGAAACTCCTCCCTTGACGGTTATTATGAATGAAAGTTTGGGAAATGATTTACTTATGCCTTTTTTCATTACATCTGAGGGTAAAAACCCACTCCATTTTTTAAATGCTCGAGTAAAGCCATCTATTGACTGATAACCATATTTAAAGGCAACATCTGTTACTTTTTCTCCATGTAATAAATCTTTACTTGCTTCCGACAGTCTTCTGTTTTTGATATATTCACTAAGTGTTAACCCTGAAAGGTAAAAAAATATCTTTCTAAAGTGATAGTCAGAAACCCCAGCATATTCAGAAATTAATTCAAAAGATAAATCATCAGTTAAATGATCTTCAATATAGTCAATTACATGATTTAATTCCTTTAACATTGCCTCCCTCCTTTCATATGTACATAATACCAAAGCTGCTTTAAGGACGCTCGACTTTTTTAATACAAAAAATATCGGACCTTTATTATAAATCATTTTATATATTATAAATTTACAGGTCAGTAATTACTCTAGATGAGCACTCTAAAGATTGAAAGTTATATTGATAATAAGAAATAAAAAAGCCGAGGGAAAAATTCAATATCTGGAAACTTTGCTAGCCTATTTCTTTAGAAGGCGGCTCCACCAATTCCACAAAACTCCAGGTTTTTCCCCTATCCTCTGATTTGTATTTTGCCATAACAGTGCCTCCCTTGAAATCCCCCTGTTCTCCCTGTCCTACTAAAAGAAACAATTTTCCACTTTCAACATAAGGAGTTTCTGGCTGAATAAAAGGTTCAAGAGTAACATCCATCCATTTTTCCCTGTGAACGGGCAGTATTACCGGCTGGAAGGTTTTACCTCCATCTTCTGTTCTATAAAAATTAGTAGCCGCACCGTCCACCTTTGGATAACTTATAAAACCCAGATTTTCCTCTACAAAACCTGCTGACTGTAAAAGCCAGGTGCTAGGTCCATCCCCAACCTCTTTCCATGTGTCTCCGCCATTTGTTGTTTTATAGATTATTTGTCCTTCTTGGGACATAGTTCTTCCACCTGTTGCAATGACATAACCTACTGTAGCTGTTGGAAAACTACAAAACTTCACTCTTGTACTATCTAAGGTTTTACTTATTTCAGATGTTTTCCAAGTGGTTCCACCGTCCTCTGAACGGATCATCATGAGAGGATTTTCTCTAGTGCCTCCATAAACAAAGGCAGTTTTTCCTGGTGTTATCACATAGCTTTTTTCCTGCAACTTATTATAATAAGGCCTTCCGTCTCCAACTGATACCAAAGTTTCCAGTGGAACAGGCACTTCTTTCCATGAACTTCCCCTATTATAGCTTACATAGACTATTCTATTTTCTATCTTATAGGTATATTGCTGATTTTCATAAGGAATCTCAGCCTCATATTCATGTTTATACTCATCTCTTTCTTTCTCACCACTACTTTGATATTTTTCTAAATCATATCCAGCAGGCCTTTGTAATTTAGTTACGGTGTAGGTAAAAGTTCCATCTGGGTTTAGTTCTTCTTTAAACCGTAAAACCCATTGACTTTTAACCCTGTTTTTCTCTATACTACCATTCCAATTATAGGCACTTTTTTCATCTAATCTCTTTGTAACAATGGAAAAATCAACTTGAATTACATTAGTTTCTTTAATTTCAATACCATCAACAGAATACTCAATTATCCTTTGATTCCTAGGCACATATTTTCCCCGATATTGCTCAGTATATGCTTCAAGCCACTTTGCTCCCACTACAGTAAGATCTTTGGTATTAACTTTAACAGAGAAGCCTTCTGGTGATTGAAACTTAACCTTACTTTGCTGGTATTTATAATAACCGAAATAACAAGCAGCTAGAATCACTATAACTGTGCAAAACACTGCCCCTATCCTGTATAATTTCTTTTTTGGTTCTCTATTACTATTTTCAAACATGTATCTACTCTCCTACCTTAATTTTAGTGCCTTTTCACCTCTATTCTACTGCAACTAACAATATGATTTTTTAACCTAAGCATTCCATGTGCATATGGCACTGTTCCTATTCCACTGCCTAATCACCAATGCTATGGCCTCAGAAAGTTTCTTAATTTATTTTAATGGAATATAATTATAGCGGCAGCTTTATTTTATAAGCCGCCGCTATTTTATTCCCAGTATAGTGGTTTACTTTTTCCTTACCTAACATTAATTGCATATTTTTTATACATGCACTTCATCATAATGATTACTTCAATTCCCTTGGATGATAACAAAGCTGTACCACTCCGGAGGTGAATTTCCTCATACTAACAAGATTAAGTTCTACTCTCTGATTTATATTAAACAAAGGCTTACCTGATCCCAAAACCACAGGGTGGATAGACAACCTATATTCATCAACAAGTCCTAAATTTATAAAAGTTGTTACAAGACTTGATCCTCCATAAAGCCAAATGTCTTTACCAGGTTCTTTTTTTATTTTTTCTACTTCATGCTGTAAATTTTCCTTTATCAGTGTTGCATTTCCATTAATTTCTGTAAGAGTTTTAGAAAATACATACTTCCTTTTACTGTGAACTAACTTCCAAATTTCTTTTTCCGTATCAGAAACCCCTTCATCTGGAATATATTGTCCCCACAAGTCGTAGCTTTTTCGACCATATAAAATTGTATCTATACTATTCAAAAAATCGGTAAACCCCATATCATCGTCCATTATACACCAATCAACTTCTCCCTTTGGACCTTCAATAAATCCATCTAGAGTCACTGCCAAATCTAACACTATTTTTCTCGAATTTATACCATTTGACATAGCATTTTTCTCCCTTCAAAGGTTCTATTTTAAATTTATTATAACACTACTCTTGCAAATATTATGTGGGAAACTTAAAAATATCTTATACTTGCCGAAAAAGCATTATGCTTCAATTAATTTAAAGTTATCCTCTCATTGGAGAGAAACTCCCTTTCATCTCTTAATATATTTCTTATGGGTTCATATTTTTTATGAAAACTACATGGCTTCTTGAAGGTTATCTGCCCTATTTTATCTGACTCCTCGGCAAACCATATTCCTCCGTCTGGTCCAAGTACAAGTCCATGTGGCTCTGACCCTGGTGTAGGTATTTGATATTCTATAATTTCTCCACATAAAGTAATCCTACCAATTTTATTACGTCCCCACTCTGTAAACCAGAGATCCCCATCTTTACCTGAAGCAATTGCATGTGGTTTAGCATTTTCTGTTGGCAGTGGATATTCAACAAATTCGCCGGATGTAGTAATTCTTCCTATTTTGTTTCCCATTATTTCAACAAACCAAAGACAATTATCTGTCCCTTTACAAATTCCAACTGGACCAGAAGCTGCAGTTGGTATGTTAAACTCAGCTATATCCCCCAACCTAGTAATTCTTCCAATTTTATTACCTTGATTCTCTGTAAACCAAAGTGCTTCATCAGGTCCTGATACAATCATTGAAGGAAATGAGCCTTGAGCAGGTAAATCATATTCACTAATTTCTCCGCTAGTGGTAATTCTACCAATCTTGTTACCAGTAATCTCCGTAAACCACATTGCACCATCAGGACCTAAGACTATTCCATATGGTCCTGCATTTGCAGTTGGTATATCATATTCTGTAATTTTACCTTCCATTGTAATTTTCCCTATCTTATTGGCTTTATATTCTGTAAACCATAAGTGACCTTCAGTTCCAATTGCTATAATCGAAAGTCCTGCATCTAAGGTTGGAACTGCATATTCTTTTATTTCACCTTCTGTTGAAATTCTTCCTATTCTGTTACCTGCATTTTCTGTAAACCATATAGCTCCATCAGGTCCTACAGTAATTCCATAAGGTCCTGATTTTTCTATTGGGAGATTATATTCACTTATCTTTATATTCATATACTTATCATCCTTTCATATCTTTAAAAAATAAAAAAACCTTTCCAACTATGAAGTTTCGGAAAGGTTATAAGTATCATCATATATAGTTAACACAAAACAACTATTCTGAATCAAGAATAGTATAATAGCGCTCTATAAAAAGTTAAATATGACATAATTATAATCCTATCCAAAACTTTTAGTAGTTTAGACCAACTCAAAGTAACATATCCTAACATTAAGAGATATGTTCGCTCTTATCTATACTACTGTAAATGCTAAAAACCGGATAAGATTATATGATCATTTTAACTAAT
>NZ_JARUJP010000035.1:0-27814 GCF_033659955.1 Clostridium tanneri | reverse complement strand
TTCGTCCTGAGCCAGGATCAAACTCTCAATTTAAAAGTTTGTGACTCATTATTTAAGCAGATATCCAAAATCTATGATTTTGTGATAGTCGCTTACTTCTCAATTCATTGAGAATACTCATTAAAAAATTGCTGGTTTATTTTAAAAACAAGTTTTACTTATCTTTACCTCTGTTTAATTTTCAAGGATCATTTTGTCTTATCTCGACTGTTTGTATATCATATCATGTTTTCTTAAACTTATCAACTAGTAATTTATTCTAATTTAATATTGTAAATTACACATCATTATGTGGTGTTGCTGACTAGCTTGTAAATAATATCACACACAAAGTTTATTGTCAATTTTTTTTGGTTGCGGGGGTAGGACTTGAACCTACGACCTTTGGGTTATGAGCCCAACGAGCTGCCAACTGCTCCACCCCGCGATATTATATTGCCCAATCGCTTATCCTTATTTATCTCTCATCAAGCGACAAGGAATATCTTATCACCTTTAATATTAAATAACCTCAGGTGATTTGCACCTTAGTACAGCTCACCTGTTTCATTCTATGGTTTACTATCTATTTTACCTAATCCCTAGTATTGACACGCTAGACTTAGTTGACTTTAATAATTTTCTAGCTTCCTTTGTTTTTTTAACTTATCATACCAGACTTCATATGCAATACTCTATCTGCATACTTTCTGCATTGTTCATCATGACTTACCATAACAATCGCTATGCCTGTATTACTTAATTCCTTTAGATTATTTAAAACTCTCTCTGACCATTTCTCATCTAAATCGTTAGTAGGTTCATCAAGAAATATAATTTCGGGACTTTTAATTATAGCCATTAATATCATGGCTCTTCTCCTTTGACCTCCACTTAATGTATTGGGCAGCTTGTCCTTTAATCTCTCAAGTCCAAATTCATGCAAAAGAGTTTCTACATCTAAATCACTAGAGTTTATTTGCTTCATTAGAGAAAGATTTTCATATATAGTCAAAGCTTCCACCAGCTGTGTTTCTTGAAATACAAATCCCATATTCCTTCTTCTATATTCGTTTAAAATTCTTTCATTAGCTAGGTCTATAAGTTCTCCGTTATAATATACTTCTCCTTCATCTGGACTTATCATCAATCCCATTATATACAAAAGAGTTGATTTTCCAGCGCCTGACTCTCCATTAATTAAAATGAATTCACCTGCATTTATATTTATAGACACATACTTTACCGCAAAGATATCCTCCATATCTTTGTATTCTTTTACTACATTTTTTATTTCCATTAATGAACTCATCTCACACCTCCAGAACTAAATGCATCCTTTGGTTCATTTTTATTAATTTTAACAATAGGTATAATAGAAACTACAATCCCTATTATAATCGATATTCCTATTCCCACAAAGCCAGGTATTATCCTATCTAGGATTGTAAATGAACCTTGGGGCATTAATACTATTTCGTTTATCATATTGTGCATTGTACCAGTTAATAAAACACCTAATATACTTCCTATTGTTCCACCAAACACTATAATTAACATAACCTCTATCATATACATTTTTGTGAGTTCTGATTTAGTAACCCCCATGGCTCTTAGATAGCCTATTTCTTTTTCTCTTTGCTGAGACATAGCGTTAAATATTCCGAATAGAGATATTATTGTAATTAAAAGTGTAGCACCACCAAATATAGCAAGTATTTTAGATACTTTTCCAATATTTTTTTTAAGCTCTTTCTTGTCAGTATCTAATGATATCACCTGTGCATCTATCTTTGACTTTTTAATCTCCGTTACGACATCGTCAACATTTTTGCCATCCTTTACCTTAATCATTACAGCAGAGATAAGTTCTTCAGGCTTTTGCTTAAGAAAATAATCTCCTGCATCCTCATCAAAAAACGTATTGGATAATCTAATAGTCTCATTCATGTTCATTATAATCGTATTGTCTAGCGTAGTTCCAGTAGGCATTAAAGTTCCTGCAAGCTTAAATTCCTGTGCCATAATTTCTATAGTTTTCTCTGCATCCGGCATTACGTTACTTCCTAAGATAACTTCATTGTCTTTGAGCTCCTTTATATTGTTTTTATCCAACCATGGCTTTACAAGAAAGTCTGAATCATAGTCTATTCCCAGTACTCTATAGGATTCTCCAAATGTGCAACATCCGTACTCAGTTAGAGTTCTTAGAAAAAACTGAGTAGTATATTGTTCAATATTGTCCTTTGGTATCTCATCCAGAACTTTTTTATTCATAAAGCCCATCACCGGTGAACCTGTATACATTAACTCCTTTGCATCTACTTTTGCATCATTAGGCAAAATTACAATGTCAGCCCCCATTCTATCAGAGCTTATTTCAACAGCCTTGTTTGAAGAAAAATATAGAGAAAATATTATTACAAAAACGCAAATCGTTATTGCAGAAAGTAGGCTCGTTAGTATAGCCTTGTTTCTCCTCCTCAAAACGTTATAAAAACCTAGCTTATTTATATTCATATCGCACCTCCTAAAACTCAATATATCATTCAATCTATTGTTCTTTATAATCAAGCTCAATTCATATTCTATAAGTAATTTCTATTTATCTTAAAAAGCATATTCATATTATTAATAAGAACTACAGTATCTATTATGTTATAATCTATTTGAATCTAGGGATAAGGAGAAATAAAATGAAAAAGTACACCAACATTTTTAACGCTTTTTTAGGAGTATTATTATTAATTTCTGTTAAATTTATAAACCCTGTATGTACCGGCAGTGTTGTGCTTCAAAGTGGCAAAAAAATGCCTATGAGGTGCCACTACACAAGTATAGCTGCTATGGTAATTGCAGTTGCAGTTATAGTACTAGCGTTAGAGTTATATTACAGAAAGACCTATCTTCCAATCACTTTCATTACAATTGGCATATTGCTTTTCCTAGTACCAATGGACACACCACTTAGTATTGGTGTTTGTATGAAACCAATGGATTGTCACTTGACAGCAGCGTGGATAAAAGGAATAAGCTTACTGCTTATACTCAGTGGATGTACAACCTTCTTTTTAAAAGATAAAAATACTAAAATTTTATAAACCAAAAATAGCACACGCCGAAAAAAGTGTGCTATTTTTTTGTAGGTGTATTTATTAATTCTCCATTACATTTTCTTTCTTTTTAGCCACCGTCTTCCCTAACAATACTGATCCTAAAGTAAGTAGTATTACTAGTACTATAGAAATTATAAACTGCGGCGAGTGCATATCTAATATCTTATCCCCTACATTTAAAAATATTACTGTCCCTGGTAAAATCCCTATAATTGTAGCAGTAGTGTATTTGCTAAAAGGGATATTAGTGAGTCCAGATGCATAGTTAATTACATTGTAGGGCATTGCTGGTATTAGCCTGCATATAAATACAATTAAAAAGCTTTCTTTTCCTTCTGCTCTCATAAATCTATCCCACCACTTTTTTGGCATCTTCTCTTCAAGATACTTATTTACCATATCCCTTGCCAATACTTTAGCCAGCCAAAACATCAAAGAACTATTAAGTACTGCACCAATCAAAGTGTATAGTGTCCCTATCCAAAGCCCAAATGAAAGTCCCCCTGCCAATGCCAATACAGGAACTGGAAAGAAAAACACTGGCAGTAGAGCCCATACAAGAATATATGCAATCGGTGCTAGTGTTCCAAATCCAGTTATCCAATCACGAATCGATTGTGCAGTTACATCCGATAAGAAAGCCTTGTAGATTAGAAAAAAGGCTATTATCAATACAATAATAAGAACCTGTTTTAATCTTTTTGACATATATTCTACATCCTTTCTTAAAATACAAGCCTGATGCATATTACATCAGGCTCTATTGTATTATTCAATTATTTCTTCTTCTTTTATAACTTTTTGCTTATCGTTATATACTTTCTTTGCGATACCTATTACTATTGATAAAGCAAATAGTGTTAATAACCCAACAAACAGTTTCTGAGCTCCACCAGTAAGTGTTCCTCCAACATATGAATACACAATTGTCGCTGGTAATTGACCTAAACCTGTTGCTATGAAGAATGCCCAAAATCTCATATTAGTAAGACCTGCTGCATAACTTACAAAGTCAAAGGAAACGAATGGTAAAAGTCTACAGATTAATATCGCAAACTTTCCGTATCTTTCGAAGAAAACATCTATACTTTCCATTGCACCTTTGCTAGTAAGCTTTTCAACGGCGTCTCTACCAAGTACTCTTGCTATAAAGAAGCATAGTGCAGCCCCTACCATAGCAGATGACCAGGACAGTATTGCCCCCTGCCACCATCCAAATATAGCTGCATTTGAAAGTGTAATTAGAAAAGCTGGAATTGGTGCAGCAATTGATTGAAGAACCATAAGAGTAAATGACACCACTATAGCCAATTTACCATATGATCTCAAGTAATCAATTACTACTGCTGTATCTAGCTTAGATATTGTAGCAAAGGCTTTATTTAAGCCATTATGAAGAGAAGGGATGGTAAAGTAGCAAAGCATAAAGATTGCTATGGAAGCAATTGCAATTATTCTTCCGATTCTTCTATTTTTCTTAACTTTTGCAATTTGTTCCTCATCTAGTTCTTCTCTTAAGTCTTTTAGTTTTAGTTCTTTTTCTTTTAAAGCTTTTCTTTCTTCCTTAGTATATTCCTTCTGATACTTCTTAACAGTAAGGATAATATATAAGTCTACTAGATTTACTATTATTGCAAATACAATGAAAACAGGTCTTATCTGTGATATAGGATTTGTAAGTAATAGTGTTTCTTTTGTAATATAAAGAAATTGTTGTAGTCTTCCTGTAAATAAAGCTATCACTATAGCTAAGGATTCAATGATATAAAATGAGTACTTCCAGTCTAGTCTTTTCTTAGAAATACCAATCATAAGTCCAAAGGCTGTAAAAATATACATTACTAACCCTAGTCCTATCATCATTTCATATGCTACGCTAAAAAACAGTAACATACTTATAAGAAAGCCTAGTGCTATACCTGTAGTAGTATAGTAAAACAGCAATCTTAGTTTTCTCATCAATTACCCTCCTAAATTATTCTGTATGGCAAACCATACGAATTTAAAACATAAAGCTAAACTATTTGGCAATTGAGTATACTGTAGCTACATAAGTTCCGTCTTCTGGAAGTATATCTTTGTTTCCAGTAAATTTAACTTCTTTAGTTTTTTCTACTGCACCATAAGAGTAAGCAGTGTTAGATATTATACCAACTGGGCAGCTGTCAAGACAAGATAAACATCCAGTATTCTTAGCTTTAGCTCTGTCTAAATTTCCTCCAAATTTGAAGGCAATTTTACTTCCATTGCTATCTTTAATAACTTCGTTTACATCATAGTTCTTACCAGCACCATTCCAAGTAACCTTTAGATCAAGTGCTGTACCTTCAACTTTAGTAGTTGTGGCATTATCAGGAGTCATATTATTTCCTGGCTTAGCTCCTATCTCTACAAGTGCATTATAGAATGCTGCTGGATCTGCATATGCAGTAAATACAGACTTAGCTCCATTTGTTCCGTCCTTAAATACTGAAGCGTGACGAGTTGCCTCTGTAAAGTACTTACCATTTACTTGACTAAGCACAGTTACAGTACCAGCTTCTTTATCAACTTTTATAGGATTTTTTAGTGATACGCCACCTACCTCATCAGGCGCTTTAGCTTTCTCTTCTTGTTTTTGGGAAGTAGTTGAGTCTCCTCCACTATTTTTAGAGCTGCATCCAGCAAATCCCATAACACTCACACATAATACTGCTGCAATAATTGCTTTTTTCTTAAAATTCATTACCCATTCCTCCCTGATAAAATATAATATTAAATATTAAAAACATACTCAGTAAATTCTTGATAACTTATCCCCTCATAAGTTAATCCCACTTAATTTTAAGAGACAATCAGTTCCTTTACAAATACAAAAAAGTTATAGATACTTGTCCAACTATAACTAAAATTTATCATCTCCATAATTATGAAATATATCCTTATAATTCAAAGCTTTTAAACCATAACATCACAAAAAACACTACATAAACTTCCTTAGGAAGAATATCCTATATGGTATTCCCTTAAATATACTAAAGGCTAGATTTGTATAAATCTAGCCCACTTTTCTGTTTTATTTATTTAATTGATAAAATATTCCCTTGGAAAAGTCTACAATTAAACTTACTTTTTCTCCAACAGTAAAATTAATCTGTTCATTGGATATTACTTTTAATTCTTTTTCTTCCGCTTCTACACTATAATAGACTTTGTCTCCTAAATATCTTCTCTTTTTCACAATGGCATTTACCCTACAGATACTTTCTCCCTTAGAATAAGCCTTATCCTCCATAAGTTTCTCTGATTCTCCATTAGTTTCTAATTCTAAAGATACTTCCTGTTTTCTAATATCACTTATACTAAAATCCTGGACTTTAGATAAAATCCCTATTTCCTCTGGTCTTATCATCATTTTCCCGTTTCCTTGAAGATAAGGCTCCACTTCAAAACTTCCAAAGTTACAGTTAAATACTCCATTTTTAACTGAACCCTCTATGTAATTTTTTTCTCCAAAGAAGTCTGCAACTAAAGCACTTACTGGTTTTTTATAAATGCTTTCAGGCTTATCAAACTGAGCTATAGTTCCTCCAATCATTACTGCAATTTTGTCTGACATCATTAAAGCTTCTTCTTTATCATGTGTGACTAAAATAGTTGTTATTTTAAAGTTCTTCTGTATATCTAGAACTAGCTCTCTCATTTCCTCTCTTAGTCTTATATCTAGGCTTGAAAAGGGTTCATCTAATAAAAGAACTTTCGGTTCAATAGCTAAAGCCCTGCCTAATGCAACTCTCTGCTTTTGTCCTCCTGATAGTTCGCTAGGATATCTTTTTTCCAGTCCCTGAAGTTTTAGTAAACCTATTATCTCAGAAACTTTACTTTCTTTAATTCTCTTCCTTACCCCAGCCATCTTAAGGCCAAAACCAATGTTGTCTTCTATATTAAGATGTGGAAATAGGAGATGTTCCTGAAACACAATTACTATCTTTCGCTTTTCTGCTGGTATATTCAAAATAGAAGCTCCGTCTAAAATTATATCTCCACTATCTGGATGAATAAGCCCAGCAATGGTTTTTAATGTAGTGCTTTTTCCACATCCCGATTCCCCTAAGAGAGATATTATTTCACCGTCATCTATGGAAAAACCTACATTATTTAATATCCTTGTGCCATTAAAGCTCTTATTTAAATTTTTTACCTGTAATTTAGTCATATCCTCTCTCCTAAATATAAAAATGGTTTTCTATTGAATAATAATTCTTAACTTTTTTCTCCATTATGCCTAAAAGCACTAAAGTAGATAGAATAAATATAACACTATAACAGGATGCTATCATTCTGTCTCCGCTTTGAATAAAAGGAAACATAACCATTGAAAGGGTTACCACATTTCCTCCGCCTACTATGAAGGTTAAAAAATACTGACTGAAAGATACTATAAATACTAAAGAAGCTGCTGATATCAAACCAGGTGATATTAAAGGTAATGTTACATAAAGGAAGGTTTGAACTCTGCTTGCCCCCAGTGTCCTTGCCTGAAACTCCATGGATTCGCCTAAGATTTCGAAGACGTTGGTAAGTATCCTTATAGCATAAGGTAGACAAGGGATTAAATGCACCAATACTACTCCTAGAAAGGTATTTGCAAGCCTAATCTTTATAAAAAATACTTGAATGCCAATTCCTACTGCTACTGGCGAAATAATAAGTGGTAAAAGCACAAGTAACTTAAAGAAACCCCTTCCTTTAAATTGATATAGTCCCAGAACTCTAGCAGCTGGCAGACTTATTAACAAAGTCACTACAGTAACCACAAGGGACAGCCAAATGCTATATAAAAGTACCATAATAGAATTGTTACTTTTCATAAAAAAGTAACTTAACGCCCTTAAATTATATTCTGTTGGAAGAATAGATGGCCAAGGCCACCTTTTAGCAATACACCATAAAAGTAAAACTATTAATGGTAACAAAATAAAAAAGGCAGCTAAATAAATAATAAATTTAAATAAAACATTCTTCTTCATATATTTCACCTATACATTTCTACAAATCAAACTTAAGGTTTTATCGTAAATCCATACCATTACCACAGAAATAAAGATAAGAACAATATTCAATGCCATTGCATAAGGTCTATTAAAAATATCAGGATTTGAATATTCTATAAAAGCCTTTACCGGTAATGTTTTAGGCGTAGTTGGTCCTAGTAAATAGGGAACCTCAAAAGCTCCAAAGGAAAATGCAAATATAATAATGAAAGAAGATATAATTGAAGGCCACGATAAAGGAAGTATAACATACCAGAAAAATTGTCTCTTGCTAGCTCCCAGATTCACAGCCACATTCTCAAGGTTTGTATTTATGTTACTTATAAAGGTATATACCACCATAGCCACAAAGGGTATCTCCTTCCAAAGATAAGTTATTATAATGCCTACTCCATATTTATCAAAGATAAGACTTGGAAAATCTGATTGTTCTTTTATTATTCCAAAATAATATAAGATCCTAGGCAGCAATCCGCTTTGAGATAAAATATTAAACATTAAAAAAGCAGCAATCATATGAGGAACTATTATAGGAAGTGTATATACTATTCTTTCTATAGATTTTCTATGTTTGTTAATAAGCATAGAATAAGCTAACAGCACTCCAATTATAATCGCTGTTATTGATGAAAATAAGGAGACCTTTAAGCTAAAGCTCAAAGATTCTAAAAAGCTTTTGTCCCTAATTATAGAAGCATAGTATTTAAAAGTTACCTCCTTAAGTCCTATTATTGGTATATAACCTAAACTTTGCGATAAAGCAGTGACTATTCCTGATGTTAATATTCCTAATAAAACAAATGCCGCTGGAAGAAGAAATATATATATCCTAATCTCTTTTTTCATTATCTACCCTCTCATTTTAATATTTATAAAGAAAATTAGGTGAGCTCATTTACCCACCCAATTTTTAGCTAATCATTATAAGCCTTATTATTTATCTCCTGGTACTTGCTCTGACCAGATTTTTTCTATGATAGGTACTAATTGTGCAGGTAATTCTGGCACTCTATGCTTTAAAAGCTCTTCCTGTGGTATTACCCCTTCTCCAAGCTTAATTTCTTCAAACTTCTTCTTTTCTTCCACGGTCAACTTACTGTTATCTAAGACAGGTAAGTCTCCCCAGCCTTCTGGATTATACTTTGACACCTGTCCTTCAACACTAATTATTGCATTAATAACTGCCATTGCTCCTGATTTATTAGTAGAGTTAAATGGTACTGCTAAGAAATGAGTGTTTCCTACAGTTCCCTTGTCAAAGATAAAACTTGCTGTTCCTTTTGGATATTCACCGCTTTTTATCTTAGCTGGTATTGAATTTGGATTATAAGACATACTCATTAATAACTGATTATCTGCATACATATTATCTAATTGAGCTATTGTAGCTGGATAAGTTTTTCCACTATTCCATAGATAAGGTTTTAATTGCTTTAAATAATCCATTGCTGGTTGGATTACTTGCTTAACTGATTCCTCGTCTGCTTTAACATTAGCTATCTTATCATACCCAACAACATCATATATAACGTTTCTTACAAAAGCACTTCCAGTAAAATCAGGTGGTGCAGGGTATGTAAATTTCCCTGGGTTAGCTTTTACGAACTTTAATAATTCTTCTGTATTTGAAGGAGTTTCTGATACCTTATTGCTATTATGTATCATTACAAATTGTGCTTTTCCATAAGGTACTTCGTAACCTTCTACAGGATATCCAAAATCAGATTTTACTTCTATTGAATCTTTGTCTATGTACTTACTAAAGTTAGGAAGCTTTTCTGCAAAAGGTCCAAAAAGTAATCCTGCTTGTTTTGCTGTGTAAAAGTTTTCACCATTGATCCAAACTACATCAATAGTTCCTTTTTCATTATGACCTTGCTTATCTGCAAGCAGCTTGCTTAGTATATCCTCGATATTCATTGGAACTCTCTTAAGTGTTATGTCATATTGTTCTTTTACTGCCTTTGCTAAATACTCATCGATCCATTTATTTGTAGTCTCACTGCCACCCCAACCATAAAAGTTAACGGTAGTTCCTTTAGCTTCTTTTAATACTGTTTCCCAATCCTTATTTGTTACAGTATCCGTACTGCTGTCCTTTTTATTTGAACATCCGAAGGAACCTAAAGCTAGCACAAACACTATAATTAAAGCTAATATTCTCCTCATCTTTTTCCCCCCAACACTATTTTTTAAAGGAATTTTGTCAAAATCCATAATATTATATCATATAAAATTTTATGTATAGTTCTGTATAAATAAAATTTATAGATTGTATTTTAACTATTAGTTTTGTTTATAGTAAACCTCATATATATTACCTATACAGTGCTAAACTATAGTGTTTCCCAGGCATTAAATATAATTTCTTTAAACTTATCAACATCTTTTATGTTAGTAGGAATATTTTGTTTCAAACTATCAACATTATCACTGCTTATTTTAAGGTAACCTTTTCTTAAATCTTCTTCAGTAGAGATTATGAATTTATAGTTATCTTCAAAAAGCTCTGGATTGGTAATATATACTGCTGATACAATGTCCCAGTTATAGAATCCCCAAACTCCAAAGTTCTTTTCAACGAAGACGTACCACGGCTCTATATTTCTTCTTATATAATCACATATAAAATGTTTCTTTTTCGATTTCAATCTATTTAACTGTTCTTCTCCAAAAAATCCTTGAAGACAGGTATGTCCCGTTAATATAGTTATATCACAACCTGAGTTTAGAACTTTGTAGGTAGCAAAAGGGTCACATGAAAAATTCAGTTCATCTAAATTTACCCCATTTATTATAAGAGGTTCTGTTATTCCTCCCATAAGAACTATATGTTTTAAGTTATTAAAAAAATTATTATCTAATTCATATGCTCCATATAAATTTGTAAGTGCTCCCGTTGCTAATAATGTAATCTCTCCCGGATTTTTAGCAGCTTCCTTAGCCAGGAATTCAGCTGCTTCACTTTGTCTGTTTTCTGATGAGTTAGCCCCCTTAATTAAAGGTACTCCTTTTATATTGAGTTCCTTAAACATATTCTCTGTATTTTTAAAAACCTCTTCAAGAGAACTATTGCCATAGGTTGTGGTTACCCCTTCAAGTTGTATGTCCTCTCTTCCTATAAGGTATAACAATGCCAATCCATCATCTACATCTCTATCAGGCATTCCCATTGTGTTGTCACAATCATATATTACTTTTTTCACATTATTCCCTCATTTCTAACTAGTTATCAACAGTATAAAATAACCTTGTAGTTTTTATTTTATACTACAAGGTTATAATTTACTACTTTATAGACTTTTTCAATAAACTTAGTCTTCCTAGAGGCATAGGTTCATTTATATCATGGTTAAGTTCTACAACTATAGGTCCATCAAGATCTATAAATCTTAATTTATCTAAGTCTTCGTCTGCTTCTACCTTGATAGAAGGTATTCCATAAGCTCCAGCTATTTTTAATATATCAATAGGTGGATCATAAAATATATCCATTGTTCTTTCAAATAATACTTCATGACCTTTTCTCACAAATTCAAGGGTACCATTTTTCACAACAAAAGTAATAATTTTTAAATTATACTGTTTCATTGTGGCGAGTTCTGAAGCATAATTCATCTGGAAGCTACCATCACCAATAACTACTGCTATAGGTCTGTCAGGATTTGCTCTAGCTATACCTATGGCACCAGTAGTACTTGCCATACATCCATAGCATATATTACATTCAAAATCCCCTTCCTTTGGAACATTAAGAAACTTGTAGCAATAATTTTGACTAGAGCCTATATCATTCATATAGAAGGTGTTTTTAGGAAGAATTTTTGTTATATTTTCAAAAAATCTTCTCATAGAGAACTTTAATTCTTCACCTGCATAGTCATCATTTAGTGGTTCATCAATATCATTACAAATATACTTTTTAAGTATATTTGTTTCTAGATATTCAAGAGCATCGCTAAGATCAGCTGCTACTGGTACATCCTCATTGTATGCCTTGTTGAATGTATTTTTATCAATATCTATATGTATTAACTTTCTTCCTTTAACTAATTCTTTATTAAAGTTTTGAGTTGAGTTTTCTCCTAGCTGTGTTCCAAGCGCTAGTATGCATTCAATACTTTTATCTTCCAACACAACTTTATTTGCTAAATCAGTTCCCGGAAATCCGAAATTGCCCATATGTAATCTATAGTCTTCTTCTAGTACTGCTTTTCCACTTGTTGTAGAGACTATAGGCCAGTTTAATTTTTCTTCTAGCTTCTTTATTTTATCACCAAGACCTCTACAACCGCCGCCTACTATAATTAATCCCTTTTCACACTGATTAATTAAGTTTACAGCTTTATCTAAGGCTGTATAATCTGAAGCTACAGTTTTTATATCTATTAAACCATATTCTTCTCCAGTATAGAGTTCTTTCTGAAGATCTAAAGGTATTCCAACATGAACAGGTCCTCTTGGATGTTCCATTGCTATTTCCATAGCTTTTTTTAGTTCCTTTATAATATCCTGACTATCTTTTACTATTACAGAATGCTTAGTTATTCCACTTAATAGTTTAACACCCTCTAGCTCTTGTATAGCACCTAAGCCCTGCTGCCATCTGTTAACATATCCACCTATAACTAATACTGGTGATTTAGACTGTCTGGCTTCTGCTATACCATTAACGGCATTAGCTATACCTACTGAACCTGATAATAGACATATACTTAGTTTTCCAGTTACCTTAGAAGCCTTAGCTGCAGAAAAACCTGCAGCTTGCTCATTTCTAACTCTTACATATTCTATGTCCTTAAAATCATTCATAGCATCTACTATAGGACTAAAGGTAGCACTAGGAACCCCAAAAACCTCTTTTACTCCGTTTTGTGCTAGGTATCTTAGTATCTTCTCGCATACTTTCATTGTCAAAAATCATCTCCTTATACGTTGTCGTTATACATGTCCTCATTAAATTGTCGTATAAGTTGCCCACATTCTTTAATTTCCTTATCTGTGAAAATATGATGTTTATCTAGGGATGGTATACATATTAATCCAATTGCCTTGTTTCCATCTTCTTTATCAAATAAAGGATATACCACCAAGCTTTTAATACCAAAGGCTCTAAAAGCCGGAGATGATTGGGGATCATTGGGAACATCGTATATGTATACTGTTTCTCCCTCTATGATTCTTTCTAATACTGGATCACCTTTTATTGTCAATCTATCTTTCATACTTCTGTGAGTATCTTTCCAACGTTTTATACCCATTAAATCCGTTTCCATAATATGGATAGGATCTAGATGACCATCTTTGAACTGATGATAATTTATGTCACCTACATTGCAGGCATCGTATAAGTCAGAAAAAAGCTTGTCTACCCTTCTGATTTTGTACTTGATTTCGTCTGCTTTATACTCGTTAACAGCAGTTTCAAATTCACTCATTACCACTCTCTCCTAATATCCTAATTCTTTAGCCTTTGCTTCTGCTTCTTCCATAGAAGAAACATAGTATTGTGGTATTAAATCCTTACTGCCATCCTTTGATGAACGCTGCATCTGCATTTTAACTATAACCTTATCTACTATAACGATACTACCTTGTAAACCATTGTTAGCAGCCCAAGCTATATGATCATTAACTGCTTCCACAACACTTGACATCTGATATTTACTCATGTCACATACCTTAATCCATTTACCCATTCTTCCTACTTCACTGGAAAGGTTATTTTTATAAGCATTGGCATACTCTGCATATTCCTTATCTGTCCATAATCCTTGTATCATTTCATATACTCTTTTTTGACCTGCCTTTGTTTCTAATGTAAATGAACATTTTTCAAATTGTTTGCTTACTTTTGACATAATATTGTTCCTCCCTTATACATAAAAGTCTAAAATTTGATATAAATTTATCTGAGTCCCCTATAATTTTGTATAAATTTATCTATATATCTTTATTATACTAATTCTACATGATAACTCAAGTCGAATTAAGAATATTTTTGTAAAATGTTATTTATTTTCTTTAAGTTACAATATATGTCTACATTGCATATAATATAGATGTAATTAATTTTCAGGAGAATTTACATTGTATAAATTCTATTACCCATACTATGGCTATCTTATAAACTGTAAGCCTATGCCTATAACCTTTCCTCCACAGCACCAGTCCAAGCAGCCTGGTCTAGAATACTTAATGAGTCCACCTCCAATATTTAACAATCCAAAATATAAAGGAAGCGGGAAACTTAAGAATAAGGTAGTATTAATCACCGGTGGCGATAGTGGTATTGGAAGAGCTGTTTCCCTTGCCTTTGCAAAGGAGGGAGCAGATATTGCCATTGCATATTATGATGAGCATCGAGATGCAGAAACAACTAAAGCTTTAATAGAAAATGAAGGTAGAAGATGTTTATTAATGGCTGGAGATTTAAAAGAAGAGAGCTTTTGCAAAAAAATTGTAGACATGACTGTTGAAACCTTTGGAAAGCTAAATGTTTTAGTAAACAATGCAGCAGTACAGTATCCACAAAAGAGTCTTGAAGATATTTCTTCAGAACAGCTGGAAACAACCTTCCGCACTAATATATTTCCTTTGTTCTATGTGACAAAAGCTGCACTCCCTTATTTGAAAAGAGGGGACAGTATAATTAATACTGCTTCTATAACTGCCTATAATGGAAATAAAGAATTAATTGATTATTCTTCAACCAAAGGTGCTATTGTTACCTTCACTCGTTCTCTTTCTCTTTCCTTAGAGTCAAAAGGTATTAGAGTAAATGGGGTAGCCCCAGGTCCTATCTGGACACCACTTATTCCATCTAGCTTTTCGGCAGGTAAGGTAGCTACCTTTGGCTTAGAGGTGCCTATGAAAAGAGCTGGTCAGCCTGTTGAATTAGCTCCGGCCTATGTTTATTTGGCTTCCAATGATTCAACTTATGTATCTGGACAAATTCTTCATGTTAACGGCGGAGCTATGGTAGAATCTTAAAAATTTTAAAAGGTAGAAGCAAAAAACTTCTACCTTTTAATTATGTATTTCTATTGAACTTCATACATACCTTTGCTTTCCATGTACTTAAATATTGCCTCTCCATGCTTTTGTTCTTCTTTTTGTAGATGATTTAAAACATCACGTACTTCAGTGTCTTTAAACTCAAAAATAGCTGTGTTATAAGCTCCTGAAACATACTTTTCTGTCATTAGCATATCCTGACAAAGCTCTGCATCAGAAACTCCCTTCATACCTACAGCTCCTGTATTTCCACTGCTCATACTTTGTTGTTGATTTTGATTGCCACTCTGTTGTGAATTCATCTGTGGAACCTGACCGCTTAACAATTGATTAATAGTATTTAAGTGCTGCTGCTCTATTGATGCATGATTAGTGAATAATTGTTTTAATTGCTGGTCTTGAGCCTGACTTGCATAACTAGAATACTTATCTACACAAAGCTGCTCATGGCTCTTTTGATCCTCCAATAATGTTCTTTCCTTTTGTGTTAAGTTTATTTGCATAATTAAAACACCTCCATTCCTATTTTGTGTAAAGTCAAATTTTGTATACCACATTTTTAAAAATTTATCTTTTCTTAATTAGAGAAATTGATGCATATATTAATTTAGATTTTATACAAATCCTAGATTAAATAAAAACAAAACCCTATCCATTTCTGAATAGAGTTTTGCTTTTATTTATAATAAGGATTGATGGGATTAGCATAAATACTATTATTTAAATTATTGACCCATAAACATCTTTATATCATCATCAACATTTGTTATTCCACCGATTCCAAAGTTCTCTACAAGAACCTTAGCTACATTAGGGGATAAGAATGCTGGTAGAGTTGGTCCTAAGTGAATATTCTTTACTCCTAAGTGAAGTAATGATAACAATACTATAACAGCCTTTTGCTCATACCAAGCTATATTGTATGATATAGGAAGTTTATTAACATCGTCTAAACCAAATACTTCTTTTAACTTAAGAGCTATAACAACTAATGAGTAAGAGTCGTTACATTGTCCTGCATCTAGTACTCTTGGAATTCCTCCAATGTCTCCTAAATCAAGCTTATTGTATTTGTATTTTGCACAACCTGCTGTAAGAATTACTGTATCTTGTGGAATAGCCTTTGCAAAATCTGTGTAGTAGTTTCTGCTCTTCACTCTTCCATCACAACCAGCCATAACAAAGAATCTCTTTATAGCTCCAGTTTTAACTGCTTCAACTACTTTATCAGCTAAAGCTAAAACTTGGTTATGTGCGAATCCTCCAACTATTTCTCCTTTTTCGATTTCCTTTGGTGCCTTACACTTCTTAGCATGCTCTATAATAGCTGAGAAATCTTTAGGTTGTCCATTCTTTCCATCTGCTATATGCTTAACTCCTGGAACTCCTGTTACACCAGTTGTGTACATTCTATCTTTATAAGAAGCCTTTGGAGGTACAATACAGTTTGTAGTCATAAGTATTGGTCCATTGAAGCTTTCAAACTCTTTATCTTGTAACCACCAAGCATTTCCGTAGTTTCCTGCAAAGTGCTTATATTTCTTAAATGCTGGATAGTAGTTAGCTGGGAGCATCTCACTGTGAGTATATACATCTACTCCAGTTCCTTCAGTTTGCTCTAGTAACCATTCCATATCCTTTAGATCGTGTCCACTTATTAATATACCAGGGTTATTTCTAACACCAATATTTACTTTTGTTATTTCTGGATGACCATAAGTTTCAGTATTAGCCTTATCAAGTAATGCCATACCGTCAACTCCGAACTTACCAGCTTCTAAAGCTAAAGCTACTAAATCATCTGCTGTTAAGCTGTCATCTAAAGTTGCAGCTAATGCCTTTTGCATAAAGCCATGAATTTTTTCATCATTGTAGTTTAAGTGGTTAGCATGCTTCACGTATGCAGCTAGTCCTTTTAATCCGTAAGTTATAAGTTCTCTTAAAGATCTTACATCCTCGTTTTCTGTAGCTAGTACACCAACTTTTGCTGCCTTTACATCAAATTCATTTACATTATCAGCAAACCAAGTAGCTGCTTCTGGTAATTTTAAATCTTCTTCTTTTTTAACTCCACCAAGACCTAATATTCTCTTAAGCCATGAAGTATTTTCCTTTGACTCACCAGCATTTCCGCCAGCTTTTATATACTGTTGTTTAACTTCTTCTCTTAATTGTAAGCCCTTTTTAATTCTCTCTATAAATACATTTCTATCAAAGTTTGCATTTGTTATAGTAGCAAAAAGACCTTCCATTACAAACTTGTCTACTTCTTTATTAACCACACCTAGCTCTCTAGCTCTTGTGCTGTATACTGATATACCTTTTAGTACATATATTAATAAATCTTGTGCTTTTGCTAAATCTTCAGTCTTTCCACAAACGCCTTTTATTGTACAACCTTTACCGCCTGCAGCTTCTTGACATTGGTAACAAAACATACTCATTTAAATAACCCTCCATTTAACAACTTTATTATATTAATTTTACTTATTGACCAAATTAATTCTTATCTTCATTTATCTTGTGGATTTTGTATTATCTCCTGTCCACACTTATATCTTACTAGATTACTCAACTTAAATCCGTAACAAGGGTTACGGATTATATATTTTTTTAAAATTAATTATTATTTTCTTTCACTACCCTTGGAAAAAGAATATTATTTTCTAGATGAATATGAACAAATGTCTCTGATTCTAATTCCTTTAGCTTATCATAAGTTAGTCTATAGGTGTTGCAGCCATCTTCAGGCACTTTAAAGCCCTTTGTTGCTCTTCTAAGTGCTTTTAGAATATCTCCTGCCCCTTCATGTTCTTCTTCTAAACCTTTTATGGATTTAACTATTTTATCTAATAACTCCTTAGAGTGAGTTTTTTCATATTCTTTAATCATTGGAAATTCACTAGTTTCTTCTTTAATTGTATGCTGCTCTAATTCCATTCTTAGACTGGAGAATAACCTATGCACTTCTGCTAGTTCACTATGACCTCCACCGTGCACCCTAAGTATCTTAGCTGTTAATTCTCCTATCTTAGGCAGCTCCCTTTGCAGATATGCATGATGAACATTAACTATATGATCTATTAAATCACTATAAGATAGATTATTGAAATCAACTTCTTCAATTCCCATACTAACAGCTTTGTTATAAGCTTCCTCTAGTTTACTCATAATTTCCTCTTCATTTAAATTGTGTTCTTTTATTTCTTCTATTAAAGGTGTATCTCCGCCACAACAGAAATCAATATTATATTCTTTAAATATATCCATGGATTTAGGAAAATTTGCTGCAATATGCCCTACGCTATCTGAACTTTTAAATGTAAATTTACTCATTTCTTATACCTCCAAAATTTTTTATAGTTTATATCAATTTTCAATATTATTGTTTTACTTGATGACTCAATTATACCTAATTGTCTTTTTTAATTCTGTGATTACAATCAAATTTCAAATTGATTCTAATCACTGCTAATAGGATTTTAAAAAGATATAATTAGGCCATAAAGTTAAACAAAACACGAAGGAGAGATTAATTATGATAAACAATAAAATAGCAGAAAAAACTTATTGGGTTGGTAAAGTAGATGATAGAAAGGTGCCTTTTCATAGATTAATATTAGAAAAGGGAACAACTTATAATTCTTACTTATTAGATACAGAAAAACCTACTATAATAGATACTGTTGATATAATGTATGGCGGAGAATTTGTTAAGAATCTTCAACAAATTATTGACCTAGACAAAATTTATTATGTAGTAATTAACCATGTAGAGCCAGATCATGCTGGAGCATTACCAGCATTATTAAATAAAGCAAAAAATGCAACTATAGTAACTACAGAAAAAGGAAGAGAGTTTTTAAACGGAATGTTTAAGCTTCACAGTAGAAACTACTTCATAATTAAAGATGGGGATTCCCTAGATATTGGTGGTAAGACACTTAAGTTCTTTGAAACACCGTATCTTCATACAGAAGAAACTATGATTACTTACTGCGTAGAGGATAAAATTCTTTACCCTTGTGATATATTCAGTACCCACATTGCAAACTATGAACTTTTTGATGATTTGGCAAAGGAAGATATCACAGAGGACTTTACAGTTTACTATAAACTTATCATGGGACCACATAGGTCTTATGTAAGAGATATGTTAGATAAAGTAAAAGACTTAGATATTCAAATGATTGCCCCTTCTCATGGATTTATATTGAGAAGTGATGTAAATAAATATATTAAAATTTATGATGAGTTAAGTAAAATTAATTCTGATGCAAAAGATAAACAAGCATTAATATTATTTAGCTCTATGACAGGAAATACAGGTAAAATAGCCAAAGATCTTGCTGATGGCTTCAAAAACCTTGGCATCACAACGGATATCTTTAATGTGAAAAATGCTAATATAGAGGATATTAAAAAAGCAGCCCTAGAAGCCAATGCAATACTTATAGGCAGCTCTACAAAATATGGAGATATGATAGGTAACCTGGAAGAAGTTCTAAAAGAACTAGTAACTCTAGATTTATCAAATAAGCTTGGTTCAGCCTTTGGTTCCTTTGGCTGGAGTGGAGAGGCTGTAGAAATAATAAATGATTACATTAAGGAAAGTAAAATGACTTTAGTTGATACTTCCTATGTAGTAAAAGCTACCGGTGCTAATGATATTAAGCTACCGCTAAAGGTAAATTACTATGATAATGAAGAAACAAAAGATATGGCTATCAATGCAGCAATGGCCATAGGGGAATTGATACTAACTAAGTAATCTTGTGAAAGTAGACCTTGTAGTCACTGTATAATATCGTAAAATTGTTTTATTATAAATATTATAATATGAGAAAGTACATAGGCTTATGGAAACCTATGTACTTTCTCTATTTAAAAAACTTATATTTTTATATTGTAGTTTTTAAGTACTCAATATCTTTTATAATAATCTTTTTATTACCTATAAGCTCTATTGTTCCTTCTTCCTGCATGGAAGTTAAGGTTCTACTTACTGTTTCCCTAGTAAGCCCTGAATAGTTTCCTATTTCCTCCCTGCTTAAAGGCAGTTCCAATTCTACTGTACCATTAACCTCCTTTCCAAAATCTCCTGCCAGGCTTAAAAGTACTCCGATAACTCTTGATTCTACATCCTTAGTACTCAGTCTTTCTACAAGATGCTCAAGGTTAACAACTCTATCATGAACTACTTCTAATATCTTTAATGTTATGTTAGGATTATCCCCTAATATCCTATCAAAATCCTCTTTGGTTAACATACATATCGCAGTATCTTCCAAAGCTTCTCCATTAAACTCTAGCTTACCTTTCTTTAGAAGGCTCAGCTCCCCAATAAAATCTCCATCAGATAAGATATACAATATCTGTTCCTTGCCTTCCTTTGTGTATCTAAATATTTTAATTTTCCCTCTATTTACTATATAAAGCTTATCTGAAACATCTCCTTCAAAAAATATCGTTTGTCCTTTTTTGTATTTTCTATGAATTACCATATCAGCAATTTCTTTTAACTGTTCATCCTGCAGCGTTGAAAATATAGATACCTTTTTTGCACAATATTTACCTGTACACTTCTCACATCCACAATTAATACTTATAGCTTTCGACATATTATCTAAATCACCTTTCCTATATTTCAGTACGACTTGAAAATACCATCAGATTCTTATTTTATACTATTATAATATAAAACTTTAGCCCTTCACAAATATTTCATAACAAAAACATAAAACTTAGCATATTAGTGTAATATCTAATTTTTTCAAATTAAAACTTCATGGTTATATATTATACTTCAACCTACAAATGTACTAAGAATAAATATATTTTATGATAGAAGTTTAATGTATCTGTAACAACTTTACAATATTCTTCATATGATGTAATTGTATAAGCAACATTTTAAGGAGGATAAATTCAACTATGGCTAAAGACAAAAATGTAAAATCTAAAATGTATATAGGTAAATGCCCATCAATGGGTAAATGTATTCCGCAAGAATTAGTAATTAGAAATGTTAGATTAGCAGCTGCATATGTACCTTATCAAAAACTATGTACCCTTCTATCTCCTATTGAAGCGCTTAGACATGGAACTGCTTTCCCTGAGCTTTACAGTCCTTATGAGGGAAAAGATAGAAAATGCAGACCTGTGGTTAAATGTTAGAAGGAGGTGCTATTATGAATAAAGAAATGAGTAAAAAAGAACTTTTAAGACAGATTACTGCTGTAAATTTTGTTCTAGTAGATCTCCATCTATACCTTAATACCCATCCTAATGATCGTGAAGCTCTGGCAAAACACAATTCTCTTGCAATGCAATCCCGTATGCTTAGGGAAAATTATGAGAGATGCTTTGGGCCTTTATCCTATGGTTCCTGCAGTGCTTATCCATGGCAGTGGATAAATGAACCATGGCCTTGGGAATGTGAAGCTAATTTCAAGCTTTATGAGGAGGAGATGTAGTATATGTGGGCATATGAAAAATTTCTTCAATACCCTGTAAGAATTAAAAATCCTAATCCAGCTATGGCAAAAATAATTATAACACAATATGGTGGACCTGATGGAGAATTAGCAGCATCCTTAAGATATCTTAGCCAAAGATTTACTATGGTTACACCTCAAGCTATTGCAACTTTAAACGACATCGGAACAGAAGAATTAGCCCATCTGGAAATGGTAGGATCAATGGTCCATCAACTAACCAAAGGGGCAAGTCTTGAAGAATTACAAAAGTTCGGATTAGATGCTTATTATGTTGACCACGGTAAGGGAATTTATCCTTCAAATCCTACTGGTGTTCCATTCACTGCTGCCTATATTCAGTCAAAAGGAGACCCTATAGTAGACTTAACGGAAAATCTAGCTGCAGAACAAAAGGCAAGAGCAGTATATGAATATCTTCTAGATTTTGCTGATGACCCAGATGTAATTGAGCCTTTAAAATTCTTAAGGGAAAGAGAAGTTGTACATTATCAAAGATTTGGAGAAGCACTTAGAATAGTTCAAGATTATTTAGAAGAACCAAAACTATTTATAATGCCAAAGACAGATTTTCATAAATAAGACTTGAAGTCTATAAAAACAAGAGTACATTTTTCTAGGGTGTACTCTTGTTTTCTCTTTAGTCATCATTTTTGTTTTTTCCCTTTGCTTTTCCGTTGCCTTTTCCCTTGCTATCTTTTTTATCTCCAGAATAGTTATCTAATGATTCCAAAGAAGTATTATTAGTACTACTATTTACTGTAGGTGTACTTTGGCTAGAATTAACATTTACAGGTTGTTCTTTTTGCCCACTGTTTCCACCGTCTTCATTAATATCTTCTTTTTTCTCATCTTGTGTAGATTCACTGGTATTTTCTTCGCTAGTTGTTTGTCCTTGATCTATAATGTTGTCCTTCTTACCATGATCCGTAACAAGATAGCCTAAAATAAAAATAAAAGCTACAAAAGTTAAAATTAATACTAAGTTTCTTTTTAGTTTCTTTATATCTTTTTTAGAAATATCCTTTTTTACTTTTATTTCTTCTCCACTGTTATTACTAGTACTTTGTTCTTCTTCCTTATTTATTTTATAAAAGTTTATTTTTCCTTTCTTTTCTGTGGTCGTAGTATTAGTACTAGCCTCTTCATTTTCCTTGTTACTATTCGGAATTCCAATTAAGTCTCTAAGCTCTGATTTATTTGTAGCTCTTGTCCTAAATTCCTCCAAGTTATTTGTATATTGATTTTTTTCAATATCCATTAGCAAGGTTTTATCATAATCCTGCTCCATACCCATTAGTAAAGTTCTAGTATAATCCTCTTCCTTACTAAAGGCATCAGCTAGTTCTTTCTTCATAATTTCTACTGAAGGATATCTATCTATAATATCAATTTGCATTGCTCTTTGTATTATTCTTTTCAATCTAAAAGACACTTCACTGCCGTAATTTTCATCCTTTAGTGGCTCTAATAAAACAGCTGGGGCTTTCCCTGATACCATAAAATATATTACTGCACCTAATCCGTATATATCAGTCTGCTTACAGGTTTGTTCTGTTCCATACTGCTCTGGTGCTGCATAGCCCTTAGAACCCATATATATAGTATCTTTGTCCCCACCTTTTTTATATATTCTTGAAATACCAAAATCTATTAAAACAATTCTACCTGACGGAGTTATCATAATATTAGATGGTTTTAAATCTCTATATATTATAGGAGGATTAAAACTATGGAGGTATTCTATAATTTCACATATACTTATCCCAATATCTCCTATTTGTTCTGGTTTAACTGAGCCGTTATTTTTCACATAATCCTGCAGCGTCTGCCCTTCTATATAGTCTTCAACTATATAAAGGTTATCATCTTCATAAAAAATATCAACCACTCTAGGAATACCTGGATGACTTAAGTTTTTTAGTATATTTGGTTCTGCTAAAAAATCCATATATCCTTCCATCTTCTTCTTTATTTCTTTTATTGCCCAGAGATTATCTAGTCTTATATTTTTACATAGATAAACAGTACTCATTCCGCCTTGTCCAAGAGTTTTAACTACTTCATACTTTCCATCTAATTTATGTCCATGATTTAACATAACATTCCTCCTCCAAATAGCAGTCGAGACTTTTATATTAGCTAATAAATTTCCAGTACATATATAATATACGTATAAATTTTAAATTTTGGAGGGGTATTTTTTAAAAAAACTTCAGGCTGAGTTTTTTAATCACCTGAAGCTTTTAGCTTTATTATTTTATACCTTTTATTCTTTCAATTAATTGGTCTATATATACATTCTTAAAATTAATACTTCCTAAATCTAGTTCATTTTCAATAGCTCTCTTTAAAGTTGTAGATATTTTAGTATCCCCTATTACTACAGCTCCAATTACCCTATTATTCTTTATAAAAACCTTTTTATAGTTCTTTGTATCATTATCTTCTACAAGTATATCTGTTGCTTTATCCTCTTCTATAGTTCCCATTGAGAATAGAGATAACCCGAAGGCATTCATTGTAGTTATTGGAGATACGTACTTGTAACTACTATCTCTTCCTACTATGTTATTTCCAGCGGTTGTTCCCTGTGAAATAGCTATGTTCCACAGTCCATAAACTTTTCCATCAAATTCTGCTATATCTCCTGCAGCATAAATATCAGGAATATTTGTCTCCATCTTTTCATTTACAATTACACCTCTGTTAACTTTTATATCAGTCTCTTTTAATAAAGCAACATTAGGTCTTACTCCAATAGAATAAGTAACCATATCGCAAGATATGAATTCTCCTTTATTGGTTATAAATCCTTCTACACCACTTTCTCTAACAGATATCTCACTAATTTGACTACCCAACATAATATCTATTCCACTATTCTTCACAGCATTTTCTAATAACTCTGAAGCTCTTTCATCTAGTTGTCTTGGCATAAGCCTCTCAGCAAGTTCCGAGACGATGATTTTCTTGCCTGCTTGTGCAAGTACCCAGGCCAACTCTAATCCTAGAATGCCTCCCCCTATGTGAAGTACTGTTTTACATTTACTAGATTCCTCAGCAATATTTCTAGCATCTTGCAAAGTTCTTAATGTAAATACTCCTGATTTATTGATGCCGTTAATATCAGGAACAAAATTACTTGCTCCATTTGCCAACAGTAATTTTGTGTAATCTGCTTTTCCTCCATCTGAAAGCTGCAGTTCCTTACTGTCAGTATTTATAGAAACAACCTTTATGCCTTTGTTTAGAGTTATATTATTTTCTCCATACCATTCTTTTTTTTGAATAAGCAGCTTATCTTCTTCTAATGAACCTAATAGTCCTTTAGATAATCTAAGTCTGTTGTATGGATAAAATAATTCATCTCCATAAAGTTCTACCTTAATTTCTTTATCAACGGCTCTAATAGCTTTTATTGCACTAATTGCAGCTATACCAGTTCCTATAATTACAACTTTATCCTCCAAATTATCACTTCCTATAGTTGAAATTTTTTATTAAATTATTGTTTATTAAATATTTTTCCTACTTCGTTTAATATGTTAAAGTTAGTTAAGTCATAGTGCAGTGGTGTTAAAGTAACGTAACCTTCTTTTATATAATGTACATCTGTTTCTTCATTATTTGGCTCATTTAACTTTCCTTTCAATTCATAAATCCTATCATCATTTTCTCCTAACTTTTCTATGAAATAATTATCATAGGTTTTACCACCTACCCTGCAAACCTTAATGCCCTTTATTTCTTCTACTGGTACTAAAGGAACATTTAAGTTTAAAACAACGTCATCTTTATTATATTTATCTTTAGCTATAGATAATATTCTTGATGCATAGGATGCAGCTATTTCATATTTTTCTACCTCCTCAGTGATGTCTGTAGAAACTGCCATAGATGGTATTTTATAAATAGCTGCTTCTATAGCTGCTGATACTGTTCCGGAGTAAATTACATCTGTTCCTAAGTTATACCCATTATTTATACCTGATATAACCATATCGACTTTTCTATCCATTAATTTATCTAATGCCACCCTTACACAATCTGCTGGTGTTCCGCTAACACTGTAGGCTTTTGATTTTATTCCATCTATTTTAACCTCTTTAACATAAAGTGGCTCGTGAATAGTAATAGAATGACCACAAGCACTTCTTTGACTATTTGGTGCCGCAATAATTAGTTCATGATTTTTTTCCAACTCCCTAGCTAAGGCATGTAATCCTTTAGCATTTATTCCATCATCGTTTGTCAGTAATAGTTTCATAGTAACCCTCCATAATTCTCTGTTAACAAATTTTATTATTATAACTTTAGTTTATAAATCTACTAAAGAAAAGTAAACCTTATACCTAATTACTATATATCAAAAGAGCTACTAAAATTCATTTTTAATAAAAATTGTAATAAATATAATAGAATATAAATATCATTAAACACAAAAAATATCTCTGTAGCTACTTATGAATTAAACCTTCACTCTTATATCTGTGTTGGATTATAAATTAACTTTCCTATTCACTACTAGTTTATTAGCTTTAAGAAAGGTGGTTAGTATAATATGAATAATAAACTTGAAAATAAATTTTCCATTGCTGCAAAGGAAACAGCTAAAACAAAAACGGAGCTAGCAAGTGAACTTGGAATTCCAATACCTAAAGACGGTTATTGGGGAGATATGCCTTCTAAAGTATGTGGTACTGTAGGCGGTGCCATTGGTGGAAACTTTACTAAGGCTGCTGTGGAAAGCTTTGAAAGAAGTTTGGCTGAAAAATACAAAAATAAATAAATAAATAAATAAATAAATAAATTCTTCAAGGAAGTCTTAGAAAGTTTTATTTGAAAAGGGCTGTCGCATTAAGAAATTTATATACAATATATTAGTTTGCAACTCAATAACAAACACAATATGTTGTGAAATTTACTCTTAGCGTGACAGCCCCTTCATGTTATCATTTTACAACTATTAGCAAAATTTTTTAAGTATACAGGAATACTAAAACATACGTTATTTTTTACTTCTTTCGTACTGAACTGGCCAACTAAGGCCACTATCTCCTAGTTTCTCTGCTGCCTGAAGGGGCCAGTAAGGATTTCTAAGTAGTTCTCTTCCTATGAATACTAAATCAGCTCTATCATTTTGAAGAATTTCCTCTGACATTTCAGCCTCTGTTATTAACCCACCAGCTATTACAGGCAAGTTAGTTTCTCTCTTGATTGTTTCAGCAAACTTTACCTGATACCCTGGATAAGTCTTTATTCTTGCCGGTACTACTGCTCCGGAACTTACATTTATTAAATCAACACCTTCATTCTTAACTAAATTTATTATATTAGCTAAATCTATATCATGATTTCCTTCCGTTACATAATCTTCCGCAGAAACTCTTAATATTACAGGCTTCTCCTTAGGCCATACTTCCCTAATAGCTTTTACTATTTCCAGTAACAGTCTTGCTCTATTTTCTAAACTTCCTCCATATTCATCATTTCTTTTATTAGAAAGGGGAGATAAAAACTCATTTATTAAATATCCATGAGCGCCATGTATTTCTATCACATCAAAGCCTGCTGATTCTGCTCTTTCAGCTCCATTTTTGAAGGCATCTATTACTGCTTTTATATCCTCTTTTGTCATTTCAGTAGGAACTCTATAATTTTCACTATATGCTATTGCACTAGGCGCAATTATATTTTCTGATACTGCTTCACACTTTCTTCCTGCATGACCTAATTGTATTCCTATTTTTGTACCATGTCTTTTAACTTCATCTACTATTTTCTTTAAACCATCTACATGGGAATCACTCCATATACCTAAGTCCTTATCCGTTATTCTTCCCCGACTTTCAACAGCAGTTGCTTCTAAAATTATTAACCCCACTCCACCAACTGCTCTAGTAGCATAATGTACAAAATGCCATGAATTAGGGTTTCCTTCATCATCCGCACTATACATGCACATTGGTGGCATTACAATCCTATTTTTCAATTCCATATCCTTTATTTTTATTTCTGTAAATAATTTTGACATCCTAAACCCTCCACTACATTTTTTAACCTAGAATATATTATTCCCCTATCAATAGCATAATACTTAATACTCACTAAAAGATATAAAAAAAGACCGTCTTTAGTGAAAGACAGTCTTACTTGCTTTTATGTAATT
>NZ_JARUJP010000034.1:0-28102 GCF_033659955.1 Clostridium tanneri | reverse complement strand
ATATGGATCTTTAGCTCAGTTGGTTAGAGCAACCGGCTCATAACCGGTTGGTCCGGGGTTCGAGTCCCTGAAGGTCCACCATTAAAGCACTTGTAGTTTACTACAAGTGCTTTTTAATTTATAATTTATTAATATGAGATAGTGCATATTTACATTTAAATATATCTATATTTGAGAGAGGTGTATGTAAAATGAATTTTTATAGAGTTAAGCAATTCTACTGGGCGATAAATTCTAGGATAAATAAAAAAGACTTACATTTTTTGCATGCACATTTAGATGAGAATGAATTAGGGCTTTTTAATAGGTTATCTATACAAGAACAAAAGCACTGTATTAATGTCGCCTATGATGTAGAAAAGGTTTGTAAAATGAAAAATGCAGATAAAAAACTACTTATAAAGGCTGCACTACTACATGACATAGGGAAAACTTATAAAAAATTAAATGTAATAGATAAGTCTATTTTAGTTATGGTTGATAGCATAACTAAAGGGAGCATAAAAAAGTTTTCTAATGTAGATAAGGTAAATGTCTATTACAATCACGGAAAAATAGGTAAGGATATATTGAAAAGTTATAATTATGAAGAAAAATTATTATATTTGATTGAGAATCATCATAATGATAAGATAACTGGAAATGTAGAATTGGATATTTTGAGAATATGCGATGAGAAAAATTAATAATCTTTATGAAAATGTATAAAGTTATTTTATTTAATTAAAGATAATGGTAATATATAGGTAATATTTTACTTTAAAATTAACTACACTTTATATATTTGGAGGTAAAAATGAATTCAAAGGAAAGAAGAGCTTATATAGAAAATCTATTAAAGGAGAATAATTCACCTAGAAAAGGAAGTTCCATAGCAGAAGATTTAGGCGTTACAAGACAAGTAATAGTAAAGGACATAGCTATTTTAAGAGCCGAAGGAAAAAAAATCATTGCAACGCCAGAAGGATATTTAATGCCTAAAGAAGAAAGAAATATGGTAAAAAAAATAATGGCTTTTTCTCATAAATCTGATGATATAGAAGATGAATTAAAAACTATAGTAAAGTTTGGAGGAATTATAGAAGATGTAGTAATAGAACATTCACTCTATGGTGAAATAAGGGGAATGCTCATGATAAAAACTTTTTATGATGTAGAGAATTTTATAAATAAGTTAAAAAGTTATAAAGCAGAACCACTTCTAATTTTAACAGGAGGGATACATCTGCACAGTATATCGGCTGAAAATTATGAAATTATAGATAACATTATAAGAGAATTAAAGGATAAAGGATATTTAATTGAAGACTAAAATAAGAAAGATAAGAGGTGATTTAAATGAGAAGAAAGATTTTTATTGCTATGATTCTGCTCATTGCAGTAATTTGCTTTACGTTTCTGGACAGAATAATTAGCTTTGCTGTAAATGTGAAATGGTATAAAGAGGTAGGGTATCTATCCATATATTTTACTAAGCTTATAGCAATACTTAAATTAATGATACCTATATTCTTGATAAGTTTTATAGGTATATGGTTATACTATAAGAGCTTAAGGCTTAGTATAATTAAGTACAGAAAAGTAGTAGATGTTAATAACTCAAAAAGTGGATTAGAAAAGAAGATATTTTTTATACTTAATACGATATTCTCTTTCATGATAGCCTATATATTTGCCTTTACTTATTGGTACAGGATATTACAGTTTAGTAATTCAGTTAACTTTAATACCAAGGACCCTATATTTGGCGTAGATGTATCTTTCTACATTTTCAAACTTCCACTTATACAATCAATCTATAGTGCAATAATTACATTACTACTATTCTTAGTATTCATAACTTTTATAAGTTATTTTATACTAAATGCCAGAGATAGAATTTTTTCAGGTAGGACTGTAAGAAAAAGTTTTTCTAATGTAACTATATTAAAGAGTGGTATAACTTCATTTGCTGGGAAACAGCTAGCAGTTGTTTCTGCTTTGATAATGATTTGTATCTCTGTTGGTTACCTATTAAAGTGCTTTGGATTAGTATACAGTACTAGGGGTGTAGCATTTGGTGCTAGTTATACAGATGTACATGTTAGCTTGCTATTCTATAAAATTATTATCGTAGTTTCACTTATTGCATCGATTATTATATTTATTAGTGTTGTAACCTCTAAAGTGAAACCTATAATTATATCTATAAGCCTAATTGTAGTATTAGTTATATTAGAAGGCGTATCAGCAACAGCAGTTCAAAATTTTATTGTTAAGTCAAATCAAAAGACACTAGAGCAGCCATATATAAAATACAACATAGATTATACAAGAAAAGCTTTTAATATAACCAGTATTGATGAAAAGCCTTTTGAAGTAAAAAATGATTTAACAAAGGAAGATCTAAAGACAAATAAGGATACTATAAATAACATAAGAATAAATTCATATAAGCCATCACTTGAGTTTTATAACCAAGTTCAAATAATAAGATATTATTACGGATTTAATGATATTGATGTAGATAGATATAATATTAATGGTAATTATAATCAGGTTTTTATAGCGCCGAGAGAAATTAATAGTCAAGCTATACCAAATACCTGGCAGAATAAACATTTAATTTATACTCATGGATATGGTGCTGTTATGAGTAAAGTTAACTCAGTAACATCAGAAGGTCAACCAGACTTTGTAATAAAGGATATGCCACCAGTTAACAGTACAAATATAAAATTAGATAACCCAAGAATATACTTTGGTGAAAAAAGTGATAATTATGCAATAGTCAATACTAAAATGAGTGAATTTGATTATCCAAAGGGTGAGTCAAATCAGAATAATAAGTATGATGGCACATCTGGAATTAAAATGAGTTTTGTAAATAAATTGTTATTTGCCATAAATCAAAGAGATTTAAACTTTTTACTATCTAGAGATATAACAAATGAAAGTAAAATACTTATTAATAGAAATGTAGTAGACAGAGCGAAAAAAATAGCTCCATTTTTAAACTATGATTCAGATCCTTATGTAGTTATAAGTGAAGGTAAGTTTTATTGGATAATAGATGCTTACACAGTTTCAGATAAATATCCATTTTCCCAACCACAAGATAACGTAAATTATATTAGAAATTCAGTCAAGGTTGTAATAGATGCAGTAGATGGTAATACAGACTTTTACTTGTTTGATAAGAATGACCCTATAGCTTTAAGTTACTCGAAAATATTTCCGGGGCTATTTAAAGACTCATCAAAGTTACCAAAGGACATAAAGGATCACTTTAAATATCCTGAAGATATTTTTAACATTCAATGCAATATTCTAGGAAGATATCACATAACAGACCCAGGAGTATTCTATAATGGGGAAGATATATGGGAGGTTGCAAAAAACCAGAAACAGGTAGAAGGGGAAAAAGACTCAACAGAATCTCCTTATGTAGTTATGAGGCTTCCAAGTGAAAAGAATGAAGAAATGATTTTATTACAATATTTTAATATGCGAAATAAAGATAATATGGTTGCATTATTTGGAGCGAGAATGGATGGAAATAACTACGGTAAAATGGTATTGTACAAATTTCCACCACAAAAAACTGTATATAGCCCATATTTATTTAAACAGAAATTGAATCAGGATACTAATATATCTAAAGAACTGTCCTTATGGAATAAAGGTGGATCTCAGGTTCAGTTTGGAGATACTATGATAGTTCCTATAAATCATTCTCTACTTTATATAGAACCTTTATATTTGCGAGCTAATGGTAAGAATAGTATCCCAGAAATGAAGAGAGTTATAGTTTCCTATGGAGATAAAATTATCTTAGCTGAAAATATAGAGAGTGCACTTGAACAATTATTTAATTATAAGAATGATAAAGGGAGTGGCACTAATAATAATCAACCAATCACTAATGACATTGAAAAAGAAGGTACTATAAAACAGGTAAAAGACTTATATGATAAAGCAATAGAGGCACAAAAAAGTGGTGATTGGGCAAAGTATGGAGAATATATAAAGCAGCTTGGAGATATTATTAATCAATTAAATAAATAAAATCTAGAAAAACTTAAAAATTAAAATACAAGTAAAGCATAAGTTATACTAAAACAATATGATATATTACTCATAAATTTGTTTACTACTTTGTGGATACTTGTATTTTAATTTTTATTTAAGTTTTATGATATAATTAAAATAGGAAAGGATAAAATAATTCTAAGAGCCTAATACTGTTTATATTAGTTTAAATTATTACTGTTCCTGGAGAGGAAGGTTGAAATATGGATTATGATGTTCTTATATTAGGGGGAGGCATAATAGGGTGCGCAGTTGCCTATGAACTTTCCAAATATAGTCTAAACATTGCATTAATTGAAAAGGATTATGATATAGCAGATGATGTTGCTTTGATAAACTCTGCTGTGGTTTATGATGGAGTTGAATGCGAGGATACATTGGTTTCTAAACTAGAGTTTATGGGAAATAGGCTTATATATGATATTGTTGAAAAGTTTAACATACCTTATAAAAAATATAATTCTTTAATTATTGCAGAAGATAAAAAAAGTGAAAATGATTTAATAGAAATGTATAATAAAGCGATCGATAGAGGAATTGATAATATATTCCTACTAGACAGTAAGAAGGTATATGAATTAGAACCTAATTTAAATATAAACGTGAAAAGAGCGATACATTCTAAGAATACGGGAGTTATATCTCCTTATGATCTTGCTATTTCCTATGCAGAAATTGCATTTGATAATGGAGTAAACTTTAAGTTAGAAGAAGAAGTTTTAGACATACAAAAAGTATCTAAGGGGTTTAGAGTAATAACGAATAAGAATAAATTCACTTGTAATATGGTCCTCAACACTACACCTGGTAAAAATTACAGCATAGATAAGTCTAATAGAATAACCGAGAGTAGAAGTTATTTGAAACAATTTTTATTAGCAAAAAGTTTTAAAGGAAGTTTTAAAAATATTATATCAACATTAAACGAAAATGGTGATAAACTATACTCGGTCTCTACTATTCAAGGCGGATCAATACTATCAGTAAAAACAGATAAAAATATAAATTGCGATGATAGTTTAAAAAAGATATATAACTTTATAGGAAAAATTGATGAAGCTGAAATAAATAATTTTTATGAATCACCTTTTTATAATGATACTTTAATTATAGATGACAGTCTTATTGATAAAGGATATATTAAAGTAACGGGGAAACACTATGGACAGGTTACTATGACACCAGCTATTGCTAGTATCGTGTGTGAAACTATAGTTAGTAATTTAAATTGTGTTTTAAAAAAAGACTTTGTGGATAAAAGAAGAGAAATTTATAGATTTAGGGATCTATCAAACGATGAAAGAAACAATATTATAAAATTAGATAATAAGTATGGAAAGGTAATATGCTATTGTCAAAAGGTAACAGAAGGAGAAATTGTAGATTCTATAAGAAGGCCATTAGGAGCACGTACATTAGAAGCTATAAGGAGAAGAACAGGTGTAACCTTTGGTCGTTGCAATGGATCACAGTGCCTACATAAGATAGCAGCTATATTAGCAAGAGAAACTGATAAGAAACTAACAGAGATTGTAAGAGACTCTAAAAACTCAACAATAGTAATGGCTAGAATAAAGGAATTTGATGAAATGTAGGTATTTGGAGGAATTTAAAGTTGATTAAAGAGGCTATTTGCTATGGATGTAATAATAAGTGTATACTTAGTATTGATATATACAATGATTCTATAGAAGTCCAAGGAAATTTATGTGATGAAGGAATAAAATATGCTAAAGAGCAGATAAATAGTAATAAAGGTATTCTTACTACTTTAGTAAGAATAAAAGGGTCAAGATATAATGTAGTTCCTGTAAAAAGCAGTAAGCCTTTAGATAAGAAGCTATGGGTAGAATGCTCGAAGGCATTAAGTAGATTATATGTAGGGGCACCGATTAAGGCAGGAGATATAGTTTGTAAGAATATATTAAATACTGGAGCAGACATAGTATGCACTAAAAACATTGATTAAAGTTAAATATTTGTAAATATACAGAAAAAAACATAAATTGCTATTGACATAAAAAGTAAATGTATATATAATTAAGTAAAAATTAAAATTAACCTATGATAAGGCTAGTAACGATATGAAAGTTTAAGAGAGTCAGTGGTTGGTGAAAACTGATACTGGAATGTTGTGAATCCACCTTTGAGGTACTGCTAATTACAGATCGGTGATACCGTTATAATCTTCGAGTGAATCAAATTTTTTGATTAATTAGGGTGGCAACACGGAGTCTTTCGTCCCTTTAGGGATGGAAGGCTTTTTTTATTTATATAAAAACATTTAGGAGGAGAACAATTATGCTAGATTTAAAAAGAATAAGAAACAATCCAGATGAAATTAAAACTGCACTAGGAAATAGAGGTGAGGACTTCGACATATCAGTTATAGACGAAGTAATATCATTAGATGAGAATAGAAGACAGATATTAGTTGAAGTTGAGGTATTAAAGAACAAGAGAAATCAAGATTCAGCTGAGATAGCTAAATTAAAGAAGTCAGGAGAAAATGCTGATGCTCTTATGACAGAAATGAAAGAGCTTTCAGACAAGATAAAGCAGTACGATGTAAAGCTATCAGAGATAGATGAAAAAATAGAGTACATAATGTTAAGAATACCTAATATACCAAACCCAGCAGTACCAGATGGAGAAACAGATGCAGATAACGTTGAAATAAGAAAATGGTCAGAGCCTACTAAGTTTGACTTTGAACCTAAGCCTCACTGGGAGATAGGAACAGGTCTTAATATACTTGATTTTGAAAGAGCTGGAAAAGTTGCTGGATCAAGATTTACTTTCTATAGAGCATTAGGAGCTAGATTAGAAAGAGCTGTAATATCATATTTCTTAGATGTTCATACTGAAAAACATGGTTATGAAGAATTATTCCCACCATATATGGTTAATAGAAATAGTATGATAGGAACAGGTCAGCTTCCAAAATTTGAAGAGGATGCATTTAGAGTTGCTAATAACGATTTCTTCTTAATTCCAACAGCAGAAGTTCCTGTAACTAATTTCTATTCAGGTGAGGTACTAAAAGGTGAGGATTTACCAATAAAGCATGTAGCTTACAGTGGATGTTTTAGAGCAGAAGCAGGTTCAGCTGGTAGAGATACAAGAGGACTAATAAGACAACACCAATTTAATAAGGTTGAGCTTCTTAAGTTCACTAAACCAGAACAATCTTATGAAGAGCTTGAAAAGTTAACAAATGATGCAGAAGAAGTACTTCAAGAGTTAGGAATACCTTATAGAGTAGTTAGAATATGTAAAGGTGATTTAGGATTTACAGCAGCTTTAAAATATGATATAGAAGTTTGGATGCCAAGTTATAATAGATATGTTGAAATATCAAGCTGTAGTAATTTTGAAGATTTCCAAGCAAGACGTGCTAACATAAAGTATAAAGAAACAGCAAAAGATAAGCCACAATATGTTCATACTTTAAATGGATCAGGTGTTGCAGTAGGAAGAACTGTAGCTGCAATTTTAGAAAATTACCAACAAGCTGATGGTAGTGTAGTAATTCCAGAAGCTTTAAGACCATATATGGGTGGTAGAGAAGTTATAAAATAAATATAAAAAAATAAAAAAAGTTGTTGACATGTATGCATAGTGTTGATATAATAATACATGTCAACAAGCAAGGAAAGATGGTCGAGTTGGTTTAAGGCACCGGTCTTGAAAACCGGCGTACGAGTGATCGTACCCAGGGTTCGAATCCCTGTCTTTCCGCCATTTATTTTTTAAAATAATGTAGGGCATGGAGAAATACTCAAGTGGCCGAAGAGGCGCCCCTGCTAAGGGCGTAGGTCGGGTAACCGGCGCGAGGGTTCAAATCCCTCTTTCTCCGCCAGAAAAGCACTTACAATGGTGCTTTTTTATTTTCATAATAAGTATATTTTTAAAACTTATAAGTTAATTAAATCAATTTTCTACTAAATAGGATATAAAAATACAGCAATTGTACATTTGATACAAATACTGGAGATTAATAGTAATAAATAAGATTAAATTATGAAAAATACTTAAATAAATATTTGATTTTTTCAATCACTTGTGTTAATATATTTATGTCAAAGGATATGGAAAGATGGTCGAGTTGGTTTAAGGCACCGGTCTTGAAAACCGGCGTACGAGTGATCGTACCCAGGGTTCGAATCCCTGTCTTTCCGCCAAATATTTTGAACAATGTAGGGCATGGAGAAATACTCAAGTGGCCGAAGAGGCGCCCCTGCTAAGGGCGTAGGTCGGGTAACCGGCGCGAGGGTTCAAATCCCTCTTTCTCCGCCAACCTATGCGATGGTAGCTCAGTTGGATAGAGTAGCTGGCTACGAACCAGTTGGTCGGGGGTTCGAATCCTCTCCGTCGCACCAGAAAAGACTTCTTAGATTTAGGAAGCCTTTTTTTTATAAATAAAATTTAGTATTATATAAATAAAATATATGAGCTTTGAATAAAATAGAAGATAATGTAAATAATATAAATAGTATTAATTAATAACCTAAAACCCAAAACTTATTAATTAATCAAAGTTATTCATTTTTTAGTAATCCCCTCATTAAATAAACTTCGCTCAGAAACAAGCGAAGTTTATTTTTATGTTTTAAGTATTAAGTTTTTAGCGGAGCAGAACTAGTTCTATAATTTTTGACCTATCTTTTCTCCCATAAATACTCTGGTTTCGTAACCTTTTTTACTTTCCATAATTATATCTTCATCAATCTTAATTCTATTCTTCTCAATAAACAATACAGTTGTAGATCCACCAAATTTAAAATAACCTTTTTCATCACCTTTTTTTATTTTAACATTAGGAGGATATGTTTGAATTATTGAACCTACGCAAGTGGCCCCTACCTCAATAAGTAATATGTCACCAAAGTTTTCTGAATGAAATATACTCCACTCCCTTTTGTTTCTACAAAAGAGCTCTGGTATCTTCTCTAGGGCAATAGGGTTAACTGAATAATAATCACCCTTAACCTTAGTTGTATCTTCACATACTCCATTATCTACAAAGTGAAATCTATGATAATCTGTAGGACATAGTCTAAGAACTAAGCATGTGCCTTCAGAGAATTTTGATAACAGCTCTGAATTATTTATAAGTTTATTAAAACTATAAGTATATCCTTTTATTTGAACTAATTCATCTAAATTTATGTTTTCATAGGCTAGAAGTCTTCCGTCACCAGGAGAAATTAAAGAATTTAGGTTCATATCTATCGGTCTTACTTCTTTTTTTAGTTTTCTAGTAAAAAAGTCATTAAATGATTGAAACTGTTCCAGTTTTTTTTCACTATGAGACATGTTAATATCAAAATTTTTCACAAATGAGCTAATCTTTTTCCTACTTCGTTTACTATCGCAGTAGGAGCCGTAAATACTTGAAAAAATCTTTTTCTTAACTAAAAGCTCTAATAACCTCATTCCTATAGGTGAAGAATAAGTCCATTGAAGGTATTTGTCTCCAGCAACTTGTTCTATTTCATAGCTCTTAGTTTGCCTATTATAAAATTTAACCATTAGGAAACCTCTTTCATTAATAAATTTTTACAAAAATACTTATTACAATTATCAATTATTATTTAACAGTTGTCAATTTATAATACAGCAGTCCTACCATAAGTTGAAGAGATAGTATAATAAATGTATATCTTTACTTAGTTAAAGTGATGTAATATAATAAAGTTGGTTGTTTATTTACAATATAATGGAAATGCGAAGTGATATCAATGAATGATACAAAAAAGTCAATATTTGAATCTGCCATAAAAATCTTTTCAAAGTGTGGATATAATGGAGCTACAATGGATGCTATAGCATCTGAGGCAGGTGTAGCTAAAGGAACTTTATATTATCATTTTAAGAGTAAAGAAGAAATATTTAATTTTATAGTAAGAGAAGGTATGGAATTAATAAAAAATTCAATAGAAGATGTTGCAAGTGAAAAAGACAACATTTTATGTAAGATTAAGGTGTTATGCAGAATTCAATTAAGTTTAGTTTATGAAAGTAGAGACTTTTTTAAAGTTGTAATGAGCCAAATATGGGGAGAAGAATTAAGGCAATTAGAATTAAGAGCGGCAATTAATAAACATATTTGCTATACCCAATCTTATCTAGAGGAGGGAATGGACAAGGGAGTAATAAAAAGAGGAGATTCTTATCTAATGGCATACACATTGTTTGGTACAATTTGCTCCACTGCAGTATATGAACTTATAAATGATGATAAAGGTAGTTTAGATCAGCTGATAGAGAGACAATTGAAATACATACTTGAGGGTATACAGGAAAGAAAATAGTAAATTATAAAAGGAGAATAAAATATTTAACTCCTTTTATAGCTTACCAGACTTAATAATTGATACAAGTAACCATAAACCCATAAGAGCAGCTATAGCAAAGCCTAATATTCCAATGAAGGACATTCCGTATATCTGAGGACCAATGTTCTTATTCAATATAAGAGATGATCCGATTATAGAAGATGAAATTATTAGTGCAAATACCAACCTGTTAGTCATTTTATTTAGTTCATTAATAGACTTATTTAGATGAGGTATTTCAAATTGTATTTTAGCTCTACCCTTCAATATACTATTTGTCAGTTCTGTGAATTTTGAAGGAAGAAGTGAAAGGTCCTTTGTAAAATTGTAAGAGTGTATTAAAAATTGATCTAAGTTAATATTTTTAAGCAGTAGTAATTCACTATTAGTTCTTACAAAGGGGATGGCAACATCGATAATTTGAATTTCAGGTGCTATCTTTGCAACAACTCCTTCTACTATAATCATAGCCTTTACAAGTAAAGTTAAATCTTTAGGTAGTTTTATATTATTATTTTTTGCACAATCAAATATTTCTTCAATTAGTACTGAAATTTTAATATTATTCAACGATGTTGAAACATATCTAAAAAATAAGTATTCTATATCTTCATAAAGCTTATTTCTATCAACAAAACCTTTCTTTATTCCTATAGATATAATTACAGAAACCAGCTTATCTATATCCTTTAAGGCTACAGCTACAATTGCTTCGTTTAATGATGACTTCAGTGAATCTGAAAGTGTTCCTACTATGCCAAAATCTATAAAGCATATTTTTCCTTTGTCAATAAGCAGGTTACCAGGATGAGGATCTCCGTGAAAAAAACCGTCAGTAAAAATTTGCTTAAAAAATGAAAGAGTTAACTTCTTTCCTATGTCGTTTGAATCATACCCATAGGTATCAAGACTATGAATATCAGTTATCTTAAGACCATTTATTTTTTCCATAGTTAAAACTTTACTGCTAGATAACCTATCAATTATAAATGGCGCATAGCAAAAGGCAACATTTTTATTTAAGTCTCTAAATTTATTGATATTTTCTGCTTCTATTTTAAAGTTTAATTCATTTTCAGTAGATGCAAGAATTTCATCTAAGGCCTCACTAGGGTCTATGAGTGCATTGGCAAACTTAGATTTAGAGAGTTTTATTATCTTATGCAATATAGATATGTCCATGTGCATTTTTTCTCTTATTTCAGGTCTTTGAACTTTCACAATGACCTCTCTACCATCATCAAGAATAGCGTTATGAACTTGCGCTATGGAGGCGGAAGCAAGTGGCTCCTTTTCAAAATAAATAAAGCATTCTTCAATTGGTTTGTTAAATTCACTTATAAAAATACTGTTTATATCTTCATATCTTTCAGGAGCTACCTTATCTTGAAGATTAGAAAGTTCTTTTATATAATCAGGAGGCAATATGTCCGGTCTAGCACTTAAAATTTGTCCTATTTTTATAAAAGTTGGACCTAGCTCTTCGAAGGCCTTTGTTAGGTTTATAGGAGAATTTTTGGCTCTATTAGATTTACTATCAACAATATATCCAAAGCCGTAAGAGGCTAGAACCCTAACTATTTCTTTAAACCTTTGTACTGAGTTTTTATACATAATATACCTCCAAATTAACAAAGCCCTAACATTAGTCGGGCTTATGCTTTATCCTTCATCTTTTCTTCTAGTACACTTAGTCGTTGATTGATAATAGATATATCGGTTTTACTGGCATAATCCATTTCTTTTAATATTGATATAATATCTTCTTTAGTCAATGGTTTATACTGAGCTGTTTTATCCTTTACATTTCTTTTTAGTTCTTCAGATAAATCTTTACCTTCATCAATTGTTAACTTGCCTTTTGCAACCATATCATCTATTAACTTAGAAGCTTTTTCATAAGTATAAGCAGCAGAACCTATACCAGCTAAAAATAAATTTTTTAATTCATTTACCATAATAACACCTCCTAGTTATTATATTTTTAATCATATTATAATATACCCAAGATGCTAATTAATAATAGAAGATATTTATTTTATTCTTTAATATGAGGGTTACATTTAAAAATATAGTTTGGGATAAAAAGTAAGTGTTTTAAATTGACTTTTATAATTAATTGTAATAAAATACATATAGTAAGAATTAAGTATGCGCTCGTAGCTCAGTAGGATAGAGCAGCGGTTTCCTAAACCGCGTGCCGGGGGTTCGATTCCTCTCGGGCGCACCAAAAGTCTTGTGAACTTTAAGTTTACAGACTTTTATTTTTATAATAAATAAATTATAAGTAACAAAACTTAAGAGGTATCTCAATGAATGAAGATTTTATGCTGGAAGCTATACATGAGGCAGAAATAGCACTTCTATTAAAAGAAGTACCAGTAGGAGCAGTTGTAGTAAAAGGTAATACAGTAATAGCTAGGGCTCATAATTTAAGAGAAACATTAAATGACCCAACAGCACATGCAGAAATGTTGGCTATAAGAAAAGCTGCTGCCTTTCTTCAAAGTTGGCGGCTTAATGAGTGTAGCATGTATGTTACATTAGAACCTTGTCCTATGTGCGCAGGGGCAATACTACAATCAAGGATATCTAATTTATATATAGGTACCTTTGACCCAACAGCAGGGGCTTGTGGTTCTGTAATAAACATACTTCAAAGTGATTCGTTAAATCATTGGACTAGGATACACTGGAACTATAATAATAAATGCAGTAATATGTTAAGTAATTTCTTTAAGAATAGAAGATAGATGGAGAGATGTCCGAGAGGTTGAAGGTGGTTGACTCGAAATCAATTGTACATTTAATAGGTGTACCGGGGGTTCAAATCCCCCTCTCTCTGCCAACTAATAATTGCTAAAAAAAATTCACAAAAATATGTTGAATTAGTGGACATTTAATAGTATAATAAGTCTTGTCTTGATGACAATGTAAAACTTAATAGTTTTCATGAGTTATTTATATGGAGAGATGTCTGAGCGGCTTAAGGAGCACGCCTGGAAAGCGTGTGTAGGGGAAACTCTACCAGGGGTTCAAATCCCCTTCTCTCCGCCATTAAATCTTTGTCGTGCTAGATGGGGAGTTAGCGGTGCCCTGTAACCTGCAATCCGCTATAGCAGGATTGAATTCCTCGCCTAGGCTATAAACTGTAAGGTCTGGCCTATAAAAGTGGCGTTGAGAATTGGGTCCCACGCAACGGAAACTCATGAACCCCGTCAGGTCCGGAAGGAAGCAGCGGTAAGTGATCATTTTCGTGTGCCGTGGATAAACCTGGTTTGAGTTAACTATATGGGTAACGCTTATAGTTTATCAGTCAAAGCGAGGTGCACGACTTTAATATTTAGACTTTAGTTAAAGATACCAAAAAGGTGTCTTTTTTTATTATATTAATATTTCTATATTACCTAAGGGTTATATTAGTTTTATATGTTAACTATTAATTTAATATAAGGTATAATAGATAGTGTATAAACACAGATTAAAGAAGGTGATTTTGATGGCTTACACCGCATTATATAGAGAATGGAGACCAAAAACCTTTGAAGAGGTAGTTGGTCAAGATCATATAACTGTTACAATTAAAAATCAAATAAAGAATAATAGAATAGCCCATGCTTATCTTTTGTGTGGAACTAGAGGGACAGGTAAAACTTCTACTGCAAAAATTTTTTCCAAAGCGGTAAATTGTTTAAATCTCCAGGATGGAGAGCCTTGTAATGAATGTGAAATGTGTAAAAAGATAGGTTCTGGTATCTCAATAGATGTAATTGAGATGGATGCTGCTTCTAAGAGAAATATAGAAGACATAAGAGATATAATTGAGAATGTAAAGTATCCTCCACAAGAAGGAAAATATAAGGTATATATAATGGATGAGGTACACATGCTTACTCCACCAGCTGTAAATGCCTTTTTAAAGACTTTAGAAGAACCACCATCAAATGTAATATTTATATTAGCTACAACAGACCCACAAAAGCTACCAATCACTATACTTTCTAGATGTCAGAAGTTTGATTTTAGGAGAATTAAAAGTTCTCATATATTTGGCAGACTAAGAAAGATAGTTGAAGAACAAGGGGTATTTGCAGATGATAAAAGTTTAAATCTTATAGCTAGAATGTGCGATGGAGCTATGAGAGATGCTTTGAGTATACTAGATCAAGCAATTTCTATGGGGAGTGGCAAGGTAGAGTATAGTGATGTTATTGCTATGCTAGGGCTTGTAACAAATGAAAGTTTGCTTAAGCTTACGGATAGTATAATAGAAAAAAACATTGAAATGTCCATGGGGGTTATAGATGATATTGTATTTAGTGGTAAAGATATTTACACATTTATTAGGGATATGATAAATCATATGAGGAATCTTCTAATAGTAAAAGTCTCTCAAGACCCAGAAGAAATTTTAGATATGTCAGAAGAAAATATAAATCTTATAAAAGAACAAGCTCAAAAAATAAGAGTTGAAGAAATAATGAGGGATATAAGGATACTTCAAGATGCAGAAGAGCAATCTAAATGGACAAAACAAAGCAGAGTATATTTAGAACTCGCTGTCATAAAAATGTGTAAAATAGAATATGATACATCTAAGGAAGTTATGCTTGCAAGATTGAATAAGCTTGAGGAAGCTTTACGAGAAGGAACAGTAAGCATAGCAAGTAAACCGTCCATTCCTAAGACAACTAAGAAAGAAATCAAAGAAGGAGCTCAGGAGAAGGTTGCGAGAGTTGTTGAATCTGTGCAGGAGCAAAACATATACTCAAAACTTAATTTAGATATAGTTAAAAAGAGTTGGAAAGACATATTAGAGGCTTTAAAAAATAGAAGGCAAATGGTTCTATTTACTGCTTTAACTATGGGAAATGCGGTAAAGTGTGAAAATGGAGTAATAACTATACTATATACTAAGGATTATGCGTTTCACAAACAAAGATTTGAAAAAGAAGAAAATAGAAAGATATTAGAAGAAATATTTTCAGATATTTTGAAAGAGAGAGTGAAATTGCAGTATTCTATAGATGATGAAGAAATTAGAAGTGCATCTAAGTCAACAGAGCAGGTATTAAAGGATGCCTTTGGAGAAGAGCTAGTAGAAATAATAGATGAATAATATTAAAAATTTGAGTTAAATTTATAAAATATGGTATAATTAAAACTACATTAATTATGTAAGGAGGCGTTGATTATGGCAAAGGGAGGATTTCCTAATTTCGGTGGAGGAAATATAAATAATATAATGAAGCAAGCTCAAAAATTCCAAAAACAGATGGAAGAAATGCAAGCTGACCTTGAAAATAAGCAATTTGAAGTAACTGTTGGTGGAGGAGCGGTAACAGTAGTTGCCAGCGGTAAAAAGCAAATAGTAGACATAAAAATAAAGCCGGAAGTTGTTGATCCAGATGATGTTGAAATGCTTCAAGATTTAGTGTTAACTGCATGCAATGAGGCTTTAAAGAAAGCTGATGAAGAAACTTCAGCAGAAATGAAAAAATTAACAGGCGGACTTAATGTTCCTGGAATGTTTTAATTAAAGTTAACTACCCCATCTTTAAAGATGGGGTTTTAAAATTGAGGTGATTATTATGGAATTTTATCCAATTGCAATTGAAAAACTTATAGAAGAGTTTGCAAAATTACCTGGTATAGGATATAAGACTGCTCAGAGATTGACAATTCACGTATTGAATTTACCAGATGATGAAGTTAGGGAATTTGCTAATGCTCTAGTTAAAGCAAAAGGAACAATAAAATACTGTTCTGTATGTGGAAATTTTACTGATTCTGACCCCTGTTCAATATGCTCAAATCCGAATAGAGAGAAAGATACCATATGTGTTATAGAGCAACCTAAAGATATAATGACTATGGAAAAAGTTAAAGAATTTAATGGAGTATATCATGTTCTTCATGGAAACATATCGCCTATGGCAGGTAGAGGTCCAGATGATATAAAGCTAAGAGAACTTATAAGAAGAATTAATGGAGAAGTAAAAGAAGTAATAGTAGCTACTAATCCTAACATTGAAGGTGAGGCTACGGCGATGTATATATCAAAAATACTAAAACCATTAGGAGTTAAGGTAACTAGAATTGCCCATGGAATACCAGTTGGTGGAGACTTAGAGTATGCTGATGAAGTAACTTTATCTAAGGCACTAGAGGGAAGAACTGAGATTTAATGAATACTAATCCTATTTTATGTCAAGTATTATAAAGGTGATATAAAATAGGAGGTTTTTTATGGTAAAACGTATAATAACCAGTTATCTATCAAAAAATAGCAAGTATACAGTAGAACAAAAAAAATTATTAAATGCGATAGATAAGGCAAGAGAAGATCTTAAAATGGCTAGAGAATATTTTAATGGAGTTAATGACCCTAGACTTGTGGATTATGCAATATATATGGAAGAGGCTGCTAAGGCTAAATATATGTATTTGCTAAATGAAGCTAGAAAAGTTGGTTTAAAGGTCTATGGTGAGAGCATATTGCATGAGTTAAGTGCAGGTTAATAATAATCTAATGAAAATAGTAAGGGCGTAAGCCTTTACTATTTTATTTTTATTAATACTTTTGTACAATTAGAATATAAATTTAGTAATAAAGAAAATATGGGGGGATAATTGTGCAGTTTGAGTACATAGGATATTTTTTAATTGCCGTATTAGGATTGTATATATTAGTTAAAGTTTTTGCATGGCCTTTGAAGGTACTATTTAAATTAATAGCTAATGGGATATTTGGAGTTTTACTGCTGATTTTAGTTAACTTTATTGGACATTATTTTAACTTCTACATAGGAATTAATGCAATTACTGCTCTTATTGCAGGATTTTTAGGAGTACCAGGTGTAATATTTCTTGTTGTTTTTAAGTTGTTTTTATAATTAAAGTCTGAAGGGGTCTAGGTTTGAAATTAACCTAAACCCCTTTTATTTATATAGAAATTAAATTACTATTATTTCTCAGGCTAGTTTTCCTTATTTAACTTATAGTAAAAAGGTATAATAGTAAGTGAAAAGGTTATTTAAGATAAACAATCCACAATTTTAGAAAAATGCACAGATAAATGTGGATAAAGTCTGTGGATATGTGAATAATTTTCAAAAAACTGGAGATGATAATATGATTATCCATAATAATATATTAAGAGCCAAATTTATACACAGGCCAAATAGATTTCAAGCTTATGTTGATATAAATGGAGAGGAGAGTATGGTGCATGTGCCCAATACTGGAAGATGCAAAGAAATACTTATACCAGGATGTACTGTAGTTTTGAGAGAAGAAAATAATCCTACTAGAAAAACAAAGTATGATTTAATAGGAGGATATAAGGGAAACAGATTTATAAATATAGATTCACATATACCTAATAAGGTTGTGGAGGAAGCACTGAAAAATAAAAAAATTGAGTTGTTAAAAAAGTATAGTATCATACAGAGAGAAAAAACCTTCGGAAACAGTAGGTTTGATTTCAAGTTAGTAGATAATGAGGATAACGAATGTTACTTGGAAGTGAAAGGAGTGACCTTAGAGGAAGAAGGTAAAACAATGTTTCCTGATGCCCCAACAGACAGGGGAAGAAAACATTTATTAGAGCTTGTTGAAGTGAAAAAGCTAGGGAAAGAAGCCGCTGTACTATTTTTAATTCAAATGGAAGGAGCCAAGTATTTTTCGCCACATGATGAAATGGATAAAAATTTTGGGGAAGCTCTAAGATATGCTAAAAGAAAAGGGGTTCACGTCCTTGCTTATGATTGCTTTGTAGGAGAAAAGTTTATAACTATTAAGGATTTAGTAGAGGTGAGAATGTAGACTTTTACATTTCAATTGAATAAAGGTCAATTTATAATTTATAATATAAGTAATATAAGAGCATAATTTATAGGGGGTGAAGCTGCTCTAATAAGAGTAGCGTACTTATGAGATATAAATATTGTCCTATTTGTGGTAGGGAGCTTGAAGAGAGGTATAGCTGGGATGAAGGAGGCGTTCCATATTGTCCTACAGACGATATAATGTACTTCGATGTTCCAAAGCCATGTATTATTGTGGCAGTTGTAAAGGAAGACAAAATACTACTTCTTAAGCAAAGTTATATATTTAAAAATTCAAAAGTACTTTTGTCAGGATACGTAGGGAATGGAGAAACAGTGGAGGAAACTGTTCATCGAGAAGTATTAGAGGAGTCAGGCCTTAGAATAAAAGACTTAAAATATTTAGGAAGCGAATATCTTTCTTCTAAAGAAATAATAATGCTTACCTTTATGGCATATTATAATGGTGGGGAATTAAAAAAGTCATCTGAAGTAGAATGTGTAAGTTGGAGCGATATTGAGGATGCACTATGTGAGATGAGTGAAGATAAAATAGGTAGAAATATAGTGAAAAAGGTATTAAAAGAAATAGGTTATAAGGGTGATAAAGCCTATAGATGTGAGATATAAAATATTATAACAACGAGCCTTAATGGATTAAAATTGGTTTAATGTAAAAAAATTGAATAACACATTGAAAGTACAAAGGACATTATGTTAATATAAGGTAATATAGCTAGAGTAGAGTTGGTATGTTGTTCAAAAAGAGGAGGATAAGATATGGCCAAATATGTACCAGAAATAAAAGGAATTCTTAGAAGACATGTAATTCAGGTACCAGAAACTATTAGAGAGGCCAGCGGTATTAAAATATTTGGAAAGAGATTAAAATCTTTCATATTCAGTACAGATGTAGCGGTAATAAAAAATACCAATGCTGATGCTGTTATTGCAGTGTATCCATTTACACCACAACCGCTTATAACACAAGCAATTGTGCTATCTGCTGATATTCCTGTGTTTTGTGGAGTAGGAGGCGGAATTACAACTGGTAAAAGGGTTGTAAACTTAGCCTTAGATGCCGAATTTAAGGGTGCTATGGGAGTTGTAGTAAATAGTCCTACACCAAATGACGTTATAAGACAGATGAGAGATACTATAGATATACCAATAATTGTTACGATAGTATCGGAATATGAAAATATCAAAGAAAGAATTGAAGCAGGAGCCACAATTTTAAATGTATCAGGAGCTAAACGAACAACACATATTATAAGGAAAATACGAGAAGATTATCCTAATTTCCCTATCATAGCTACTGGGGGACCAACGGAGGATAGTATAAAGGCTACAATACAAGCTGGAGCAAACGCGATTACATTTACTCCTTTACCAGCAGCAGATATACTAAGTGAAATTATGACTAGCTATAGAGAAAAATATGAAGAGGAAAGGGATAATGACTAATCAATATGTGTACATGCATAATACATATTTTGTATTATGCATTTTTATATTAATTAATATAAATACTATTTTAGATGAATGTTATTATTAGGAGATGGGGTTACTATGAAAGGAGTATTATATTATTTTAGTGGTACGGGAAATACTAAATGGGTGGCGGATAGATTTAAAGAAAGTTTTAAATTATATGATATAAACATTGATTTAGTAAATATTGAATCAGCAGAGGAAATAAGTATAAAGCCTTATAACTTTTTTATAATTGGTTCTCCTGTTCATGCGGAGGCAGCACCGAAAATTGTAGATGACTTTTTAGGCAGGCTGCCTAAAGAGGAAAGTAGATTGAGGGCTATTGTTTACTCAACGCAGGGAGCAAAGTCGGCAGCAGCAGCTTCAATAGTGTCAAAAAAATTAGAGCAAAAAGGATATAATGTTATTATACAATCTAATATAGCAATGCCAAATAATTATTACTTTGGAGTAGGAAGACTACCAACAGAAAATATGCAGAAAAAGATGTTAGAAGAGGCTGTAGAGAAGGTAGAAATATTAACTAAGAATTTTATCGAAAACAAACATATTAAGGAGTGTAACTCTTTATTCCGACGAGTTATTGGTAAAGTTTCTGAAAAAGCCTATAGAAGTATGTTGCCAAAACTATCTAAAAATATCACATCTACAAAAGAATGTAGTAAATGTGGATTGTGTTTAAGAAACTGTCCAAAAGGCAACATAACCTTTGAGAATGGTCATGCAATCTTTCATAGTAATTGCATACTATGTTTAAGATGTATACATATTTGCCCTATAAATGCTATTACATATAAAGGGAAAAAGATAAATCAGATACAAAAAGAAAGAGCTAAGAGTTTGAATCTAAATAAGTAAAATGTCTAAAAGAGGTGGAAAAATGTCATTAATAATTAATAATTGTAAGAGTTGTCCAGAATTTAATATCGGATGTAATGGGGAATCAAAGCAGTGTATGTGTAGAGAATGCCCAAGAAACCTTGGGAAATGTATAACCACCAGATATTGTTCAGAAACAGAGTCAGTGTTAGATTAAAATAGTATTAAGCTGTGAAGGTATATAGTTAACAAAAAAGTTTTAAGTAGCATCCAAAACTCCTGTATTTTATATAGGAGTTTATTTTTTTAGAATTATATTTTGAAATAGGGCAATAATAGCTACATAAGAATAGGAGAAACTATTTAGATAATTTCTCTATGATGTCTAGTATGTTATACTTTGAAGCCTCGATGAGATTATCCTATTTAGGAGTGATTTTATGATTTCGGTACAACAAAAAATGATAGTGGCAGAGAATTGTGTAGAATATAAGCCTAAAGTTTTTATTACAGCTATGAGTTTTATTTCACAAGGTTGTGAAAGTTGTAGAAGTTATATAGATGGTAAATGTACTAAGGAATTATTTACAGTAATTGAGGAAAAAATAAGAATGAATTAATAGCAAAAGAGGAGGAATTAATGTGTCAAAAAAAGAAGTAGTTGAGGGAAATAGAGATCAGATGATGCACGTGGCAAATTCTTGTGTAGGTTATGAACCTATTCATTCAGGGGTTGAATCAAATATAGGCACAGATAGCAGTAAGAGTTGCGTAAATTGCAAAAATTTAAAAGATGGTAAATGTGTTAAAGATCTTTTTGATACAGTTTTAACTAGTTTAGATCAAACATAATCTTGGAGATTTTATTGAATAGAAAGTATTATATGAAAATTTAAAAAATAATATTGACATATATGAATTATAGATTTATAATTAATAACAATCAGTTGAATATAATTTGTCCTATGAAGAGAATAGTAGTAAAAATTAAGGTTAAGAGAGTCAGTGGTTGGTGTGAACTGATATCTGATATTTTTATGAATCCACCTTGGAGGATTATTACGATGAGTAATACGGATAACCGTTATGAAGATGAGAGAATCATATTTTTAATATGATTAATTAGGGTGGTAACGCGAGCCAATCGTCCCTTTAGGGAAGATTGGCTTTTTTTATTTGCAAAATTTAATATTTCCTATGAAGAGAATAGTAACAAGAATCAGGTTTAAGAGAATCAGTGGTTGGTGCGAACTGATGCCAAGTATTTTTGTGAATCCACCTTGGAGGATTATTACGATGAGTAATACGGAAAAAACCGTTATAAAGATGAGAGAGTCACATGTTTTATGTGATTAATTAGGGTGGCAACGCGAGTCAATCGTCCCTTAGGGGATGATTGGCTCTTTTTGTTTATAAAATCAGCTTTACTAATGCGTAGTTTTATACGCTTACAAGTTTAACACTGTGCATTAATAAAACAATTTAGGAGGTATGTATATGTATAAGAAGTTATTTATTCCTGGCCCAGTAGAGGTTAAAAAAGATGTATTAGAAAAGATGGCAACTCCTATGATAGGCCATAGAAGTAAGGAAGCGTCAGAGCTTCAAAGATCAATTAGTAATAAGCTAAGGAAGATGTTCTATACAAAAGAAGAAATTTTGCTATCAACTACATCTGGCAGCGGTCTTATGGAAGGTGCTATAAGATCTTGTACTGCTAAAAGGGCAGCAGTTTTTTCAATAGGTGCTTTCGGTGATAGATGGTACGACATGGCTAAGCATAATAATGTTCAAGCAGACTTATATAAGGCAGAATGGGGAAAAGCAATAAATATTAATGAATTAGATAGAGCTTTATCAACAGGTAGGTATGACTTAGTATGTGTTACACATAATGAAACATCTACAGGAGTAATGAACCCGGTAGATGAAATTTCTCAAACAGTTAAAAAGTACCCAGAAGTTGTATGGTGTCTTGATACAGTAAGTTCAATGGGAGGAACCAAAATAGAGGTGGATAAATTAGGAGTAGATATATGCTTAACTTCTAGCCAAAAAGCTATAGGTCTACCACCAGGAATAGCGGCGTGTTCTTTCTCTGAAAAAGCTATTGAGAGAGCAAAGAAAGTTCCTTTTAGAGGATATTATTTAGACTTACTTTCTTTATATGAATATATTCAAAAGAAAGACTATCAATATCCATCAACACCATCACTTTCTCATATGTTTGCAATGGATTACCAGTTAGATAAGATTTTAGAGGAAGGTTTAGAAAATAGATATAATAGACACCTAGATATGGCTAACTATGTAAGAGAATGGGCAAAGAAACATTTTGAATTATTTGCAGAAGAAAAGTATTTATCTAATACTTTAACAAACATCAAGAACACTAGAAACATAAGTGTAGCAGATCTTAATAAAGAACTAGGAAAAAGAGGGTTTCAGATTTCTAATGGATATGGATCACTAAAGGAAAAAACTTTTAGAATAGCTCATATGGCAGAATGTACATTAGATGATATAAAAGAACTTTTGGATAACATAAATGACATACTGAATTTATAGAGTAATCTAGTTATATTAAAAAGGTATTTTTATAAAGGAGGATTTAAAATGGTAAAGATATTAATTTGTGATGGAATGGAAGAGAGTGCTATAGAAAGATTAAAAAATGATGGTTATGAAATTGTAGATAAGCATTATGGAGAAGATGAGCTTAAGGAAAAAGTAAGAGAGTTTGACGTGATGATAGTTAGATCTGCTACTAAGGTCAGAAAGGAATTAATAGATGAAGCTAAAAAAGGAAATCTAAAGCTTATAATCCGAGGAGGTGTTGGGGTAGATAATATTGATGTAGAATATGCTACTAAAAATGGAATTGAAGTTAGAAATACACCTAATTCAAGTGCTTCTTCTGTTGCAGAGTTAACTATAGCTCATATGTTTGCTCTATCAAGATATATACATTTATCTAACATTACAATGAGGGATGGTAAGTGGGAAAAGAAGAATTATAATGGAGTAGAATTAAGTGGAAAAACTTTAGGACTTATAGGTTTCGGGAGAATAGCTAGAGAGGTAGCTAAAAGATCAGCAGCTCTTGGTATGAATGTAATATATACAGATAAATTAGGAAAGGTTAAGGGATATGAATATGAATTTTGTGATTTAAATAGCTTGCTAAGGAAATCAGACTTTGTATCAATTCACATCCCATTCAATAAAGAAGATGGAGCTACTATAAAAGAAAAACACTTTAAGATGATGAAAGATGGAGCTTATATAATAAATTGTGCTAGAGGTGGAGTAGTGGATGAGAGTGCGTTAGTAAATGCTTTGAATTCTGGAAAGATAGCTGGTGCAGGAATAGATGTATTTGAGAATGAACCTTCACCTAATCCAGAGCTTATTAATAATAAAAATGTATCCATAACACCTCATATAGGTGGTTCTACGGAGGAGGCACAGAAAAGAATAGGAGAGGAAATTTTAGATATAGTTGAAGAATTTTTTAATTATAAAAGCAAGTATGTTGTAAATGGATAACAAGGGGGATTTGAAATGGCAACTTTAAGACCTTTTAGAGCTATAAGACCAAAGAGGGAATTAGCAGCAAATGTAGCTGCGCTTCCCTATGATGTTATGAGCAGTGAGGAAGCAAGAGAACTAACTAAAAATAACAAGTATTCTTTTCTACATATAGATAAGGCTGAGATTGATTTAGATAAAAATATAGACCCATATGATAAAAAGGTTTATGAAAAAGCTAGAGATAATTTAAATGATATGATAGACAAAGGAGTATTGATACAGGATAACAAAAGTCATTTGTATATATATAAGTTAATAATGAATGGAATATCACAAACAGGGATAGTAGGATGTACTTCAATAGATGACTATATAAATGATGTAATAAAAAAGCACGAGTATACAAGGAAAGAAAAGGAGATAGATAGAATTAACCATGTCGATATTTGCGATGCAAATACAGGACCAATTTTTTTAACATATAGGTATAATAATGAAATTAATGATATAATAAGAGTGTGGACTGAAAAAAAACCAGTATATAACTTTAAAGCAGAAGATGGTGTAGAGCATATTGCATGGATTATAGATGATGAGCATATAATAAAGCATATATGTAATATATTTAATAATATAGGTAACATGTATATTGCAGATGGTCACCATAGAGCAGCCTCAGCGGTGAATGTTGGCCTTAAGAGAAGAAGTGAAAATGCCTGTTACTCAGGAGATGAAGAATTTAACTTCTTTTTATCTGTAGTTTTTCCACACACAGATCTTAATATTATGGATTATAACAGAATTGTTAAGGATCTTAATGGGCTTTCTACTGAAGAATTTATACTTAAGGTTTCGGAAAAGTTTGATATAAGTATATATGAAGGTAAGGGCGCATATAAGCCTTCTCGTAAACATACCTACGGAATGTATTTAGATGGAAAGTGGTATGAACTTACTGCTAAAAAGGGGACTTATGATCCTGACAATCCTGTTCATAGATTAGATGTCTCTATTCTTCAAGACAACTTGTTAAAGTCAATTTTGGGTATTGATGACCCAAGAACGGACAGTAGAATAGACTTTATAGGTGGTATTAGAGGTCTTAAGGAACTTGAATGTAGAGTAGAGAAACAAAAAAATGGTGTAGCCTTCTCTATGTATCCAACTACAATAGAAGATTTACTTGATATTGCGGATGCGGGAGAGGTTATGCCTCCAAAGTCTACCTGGTTTGAACCAAAATTAAGAAGTGGACTATTTGTTCATCAGCTAAAATAAAATATATGTAAAAAAGGGCTTAATAAAGGTTATAAAACCTAGATTAAGCCTTTTTAATTTAGAGATACTTTTATACTTTGCTTATTCCTTTATAATACTGATAAATTTTATGCTATAATGTTACAGGGATTTAATAAAAATATTAAGGGGAAGTGAATCATGAATAGCTCAAAGGCGGATAAAACAAGCACTGTTTTACCAATTATATTTATTTTTTTGATGATGATACTAACGGCAATATGTGATAGTGTAAGAGGAATATTTATTCCAGTTCTTAAGAATGACTTTTCTATAAATAATACAAGCATAGGAATTATGCTGACATCAGCTTCTTTAGGTTATATAATATTTACGTATATAGGAGGAATCCTTTGTGAAAAGATAGGACAAAAAAAGGTATATATTTTATCTTATATTTTTATGATAATACCTTTATTTATCTTAGCTGTAAGCCCTAACTTTATAGTTTTTTTACTGGCAATATTTCTTTTAAATATTGGTCAATCATTATTAAGTATAGCGACAAATACTCTAGTTCCTGTTTTATTTTTAAGTTTTCAAGCAGTACTTATGAATTTAACCCATTTCTGTTATGGGGCAGGTTCTGCTTTTGCACAGAGAGCTGCAGGAGTTATGCTTTATAGAGGTGTAACTTGGAGAAAAATATATATAATAATAGCTTTATATGCTTTAGTTTTATTTATATTATTTATTTTTGTTAAGATACCTGAACCACATAGAGTAAAAGAAACCTCAAGTATTGATAAAAAGTCAATATTCAAAAATAAGTTATTATACTTTTATATATTTGCTTTAGGATTTTATGTTTTTGCCGAAACAGGAACAGGAAATTGGTTTATCAATTATATGGAAAGAAGCTACCACTATAATAAAAATGAAAGTTCATTATATATAGCTATGTTTTTTACGGTTTTCGCCATTGGAAGGCTGGTTGGTGGTTTTATTATAGAGAAAGTAGGATATATTAACTCCGTACTTATATCATCCATAATGGCATTTGTTCTTTATGTGTTTGGTTTGGTATTAGGGGAAAAAGGGGTGATTATAGTATCCATATCTGGCTTTTTCTTTGCCATAGTATTTCCTACTATAGTATTAACTATAAGTAAGGTTTTTAAAGAAGGTAGTTCATATATTACTGGAGTAATAGTAACATTTGCTTCAGCTACTAGTATGCTGATGAATCTGTTTATGGGTTATTTAAATGATAAAGTTAGTTCTTATGCAGCGTATTGGTTAATACCAATTAGTTTGATATTTTCAGTAGCTTTCACATATTTGATTTTTGTAAGTACAAAAAATCAGCTGTTAAAAAAATAGTTTAAGTTATGCACTCTAATTAAATGGGAGAGGTTAAGATGGGAAAACAACAAGGTGTAACTGTAGATTTAGTTAAGGGAAGTACAAATGAGTATATAATAAGAGATAACGCTGGTATAACAATAGGACGAGTATTTGTAGTTGAACTTTCAAGAGAAAATAGATACTGCAACTTTAGAATAAAGTTTTATAAGGATGCAGAAACAAGTTATGAGTTATTAAAAGATGCTCTAAACATATTTTTGACTACCTTATTTAGAAATATGGATATAAACAAGGTTAATGTAATAACAGATGATGAAATAAATATTATGTCCTTTACTGACCTTGGTTTTAAGCTAGAAGGAATACTATCAAACAGTATGATTTCAAACAAAATGTACAGGGATGAGCTTTTGTTTGGGCTAGATTTCCAAACCTTTAGAAATGAACATAAATACAAGGAACTGGAGATAAGCGGAATTGAGGTAGACTTGGCTGTCCTAACGCCTGAGGATGTAGAGGATGTTTTAAGATACTATTTAAAAAACAAGGAATATTTAATGCCTTATGAGCCAGATAGAGATGATAGTTTTTATACACTGTCGGCGCAAAAGAGAATATTGATAGAAGGTTATAAGCAATATCTAAATGGTGATAGTGTTAACTTTGGTATATATAAGAGGAAAAAGCTTATTGGAAAGATACAAATATCCAATATAGTAATGGGAGTTTTTAAGAGCGCTTTTATTGGATATTCTATAGATGAAGATGAACAAGGAAAAGGGCATATGAAAGAGGCATTGAAATTAGTAGTAAAATATGCTTTTGATGAAATGGGATTACATAGATTAGAGGCATCTACGTTAGTTGATAACGTAAAATCGCAAAAGGTTCTTAGGGCCTGTGGATTTAAGGAACTTGGAATTAACGAAAGTTATTTATTTATTAATAGTAAGTGGAGAGATCATATTACTTTTTATAAAGTAAGGTAATTGAATAATATTTAGAACTACTAAATTAATATAAAACAGCTAATAGTTTATTTTTAAATATTTAGTAAGTTCTAAGCTAATTTATTAGAGCGACATTGTTTTATGGAAAACTAGTATATTATAGAAGGGGAATCTAGAATTAGATCCCCTTAATTTATTTGTGAAAAAGGTTTAGTGATCTTTATAGTTAACAAATGGAGGAGAAACTAATCCTAGTGTGTCAATGTGCGAAATCATTAGAAATCATAAGTAAATTCAAGTAATAATAAAATAAATAAAAAATTCAATACAACTTTGTTATATTCATATATTATTTTATGATAGAATAGTCAATGTTGTTGCAAGAAACGACAATACTTAACAAAAACAACTTAAGAATTAATTTTAAAAAGTTGTTGACAAGGTTAAGTAAACATGA